>CAZXRI010000178.1:0-2758 GCA_964642765.1 uncultured Methanosarcinales archaeon
CCGTGAGATTGTCGAGCTGAGAAACATGCTTGTTGTTTCTGAATTGATTGTAAAGTCTGCTTTAATCCGAGAAGAAAGCAGGGGATGCCATTTTAGGGAGGATTTTGCTGAGTAAACTAATACCTTGGTTTTCTTCCTATAGATGAAATCTTTGTATACCATCCCATCCTATCGCCAAAATAATCAATTCCGTATCCAACTACTCCGCCTGCTACTGCGCCAATAAATACAAAAAGAGCAACCATGTAAGGCCTGAACCTATCAACCTCAAGACCTTTCTTAAAATTCAGTTGATACATCTGCATAGACATATCCATAATCTCTCTTGAAAGTTGTTTAGAATATCCTTTGTGATTCAACTCTATATAAATAAACTGTTTAATCTTCTCATAGAGAGCAGGAGAATTATCCCTTGTATATACAATTCCTCCTACAATATCATTGATTGAATCTGTAAGTCTGCTTGCATGCTCCTGTGCATTCATTGCAACCTGAAACTCTTTTGGGCCTGAATCAATCCTTGAATTTGTATCATAACTTGTACTTCTTGCACCGAGCCTTGATTCTGCCCATCTTAAAGAATCCCCTCCAAGATGCTTTCCCTCGGAGATAATTGTCGGCTCATTTGTCATCATTGTTGAGCCTGTAGCAAACAATGCTGCAATCTTTAGAAAGTCCTCCTCGGCGATTTGAGCTTTTTTATCATTTTTCCTGCTGGAAGTCATTGCATACTCATTCTCAGCACCTGTTTTGCTTGCAGTTCTTGGCCTTTCTGGAAGTCTTAAATTTGGAAAGTTTCCTACAAAATTATCCAATGCAATAGAAGCCTTTTCTCCTGCTTGACTGTGATAATTATATGTATGAGTTGTATGGTCATATACCTGCCTTGTTCTGATTTCAGTTGTATAATAATTTCTGCCTTTACTGTCGGTATGGCTTACTTGAACTGTTTCAGTTACAGTTCTATAATGATCAACATGAGATTCGCTCCATGCTCTATCAAGCAATCTTGCAATTGCATAAGAATCATCTCCTGCATCAGTTAACGGCTTTAGAATCTTTAATAAGGAATTTGAATGTTCTTTTAGAGGAGGAATTAAATCAGGAAGCTCATGACTAAATACTTTAAATGCAGGGTCTACATGAATCTCAAGTTCTGATGCAAATTGTCTTGTTGGATTTTCAAATGGTGTATCATGTGCATTATTCCATGCCTCAAAAATATTCATAACACCGTCATTGGTAAAAGCCAAGTAGTTTGTTGTTGTATTTACTGATTCTCCTCTGAGATGAGCTTCATCCTCAATCCTGCTTATTTCCGAGAATGCTAATGGGATTCTGTCTGCTCTTACTTTTTCATGATGATACGATAATGCTCCAAGTGCAATTGCTCCGACAGATAATCCAATTATAATCTCTAACTTTGTATCTCGCAAGAGATTTGCTGCCTTCTGTTTTATATCCGAAAGATGTATTGCCACAACCTGAGATAAGATAGCCTGATTTATAAATTTTAGCACTTTAGAATGAATAAACGATTTGGATTAATCCTCATCTCCATCCAACATCAACATCATCAGTTCTCTGGTAAGGAAGAATGTCAATAGAATCATAATCTTTAGTCGAGGAATTTCTCTGCAATATTCCAAGCCATGCAATCATTGCTCCATTATCAACGAGAAATTCCCTCGGAGGAACAAAGCATCTTGCATTTCTTTCTGAGCACATGATATTGCACATCTCCACAAGACGAGAATTACATGCTACTCCTCCAGCAAGAACCAATTCATTTTTATCGCAATGTGCTAATGCCCTTTCAGAAACCTCGACGAGCATTGCAAATGCAGTTTCCTGCATTGAATAGCATAAATCTTCGACAGCAAATTTTTTCGAGTCAAACTTATGCTTTAAATTCGTGAGCATTCCGGACAGAGAAATATCCATTCCCTTGACAGCATAAGGCAGTTCAATGTAATCTTTTCCCTTGAGAGCAAGCTGTTCTATTTTTGGCCCTCCTGGAAATCCTAATCCGATATATCTTGCAAACTGGTCGAGAAAATTTCCTATGCCTTGGTCTAATGTCTCGCCGAACACACGATATTTTTTACCTTCATAGGCAATAACCTGAGTATTTGCTCCAGATACATAAAGCATAATTGGATTCTTTGCCTTGCATATCAGCGAGCCGATTTCCTGATGTGCAATACAATGGTTTACTCCAACAAGAGGTATGCGGTGATTTTTTGCAAGCTCTTTTGCCTTTTCCATTCCGACGAGAAGACAGGGAGCAAGCCCGGGACCTTGAGAAACAGAAACCATATTAATATCATTTATCGTGATATTTGCTTTTGCAAGAGCATCAGAGATTATTTTATCCGCAACCTGAATATGATGGATTTTTGCCTCTGATGGATTAATGCCACCTTTTTCTGTCGTGAAAGCATCCTTGATATTAGCAAGAATGTTCCCTTTATCGTCGGCAATTCCAACTCCGAATGTATGTGCTGTTGATTCTATTCCAAGGGAGAGCATATTTCTGGGAGATTTTTTTGATATTTAATTCTTTTTCCTATAAATAACCTTCGATGAGAATATCTTTTCCTATCTTGTATGTCTTGACTTTTTTGAGTTTGATTGATTTTGAGATGGTTTTAATTCCCAAGTCTCCGATAGCTTCCTTTCCCTTCCCGATAATCCCGGGAGAAATAAAAAACATTATCTTATCAACAATATCTGACTTAATTGCCTCGCTGTTAAG
>CAZXRI010000179.1:0-2744 GCA_964642765.1 uncultured Methanosarcinales archaeon
CGACGATAAAACAGCCCTGCCGCTATTTGATAGAAGCTTAATGGAAATTTTCCCGTTTATCGGCTTAATGCACAATGGATTTTTATCAAGCGAAAATTTCCATGAAGAAAATCCCCTATATCCATTTCCGCTTCCGGACTTGATAAACAGGTTGGAAGCTTTAAATGTCTCAGCATAACTGTTCAACTCATTCTTTACAAATTCATCGTAAGTAGATTCCCTGTCTACAAAGCACACTTCCTGAGTCGAGGAAGGAACACTTACAGCAACACTCTCAGAACTTCCGCTTGCAAGAGATGAACTTTTCCTGATGCTATTAGAAAATGTCAGGATAAAATTATTCAGTCTTTTTTCGTCGAGAGACTTGCTTATTGCTTTGGCAGCATAAAAACCAGCAAGGATAATTGTGATGACAACAACACCTGCAAAAATAATTCCGATATTCAGGGACAGCCCTTTTTTGCAAATCCTTATTTTTCCCATTTCTTTTTAATTGTCAATCTGCTGAAATAATCTTCCTTTCATTATCAACCTTAAAAACATTACCTAAAAATCTCTCAGCAGTGTATATATTAGTAAGCGTGTGATTTGTAATCTCAGAAACCATTATAGCCCCACCAAAAAGGCCTATAAACGGAATAAGGTTATCTGCTGTATGAGAATCAACAGGAGCTTTTGAAATGATTTCCTTCTCGAGCTTTTCAGCAGCTTCTTTTCCAACAATCTCAGCGCGCTTTCCTTTTTCTCCTAGAGAATCAGCTCCCAAAACAATCGGATTCATAAAATCAACATCATCCTTATTTTTGGAAAACACAGCCCATAAAACAATTCCAGAGCCTGTTGAAAGTGTATCGCTGTATTCAAGGCGAATATTCACAGGATAGCCAAGCTTTGACAAATAGCTTTTTGCTGAGCTTGCCTGTCTCTCAGCAACCTGTGCATCCTGCAAATCCATTGACGCATAAGAAATTCCTTTAATGTGAATAAGATTACCCTGCTCGACAAGATTAATTTTAGGGACAGCATTTTTCACAGCCGAGATAAAATCATGATATGATAGGAATTTCTCGGCAAAGAATCTCGGGGCAATAACAATCTCGATATATCCTCCGCCTTTAGGATAATATCCCCTTGAAATCAGCTTTGCATCAATCTTTTCGCAATACCTTCTAATCTGAGGAAGAATAATCTCGCTGAAAAAATTAAATGGGATTGACCAGCTTGTATCTGTTCCGCCATGAATCTTAATATGCACTCTCTTCTCGGAAAACATGCATGGAAGAAGAACAGACTGTAAAACAAGGCTCACTGAGCCGGCAGTTCCAATATCAATATTCAGGTTTTTCGGAAGGATTTTTCTTGATTCAAACTCAAGTCTTGTTGAGCCTAACTCAGCACCATCAGCAGAAACACCGCATAACTCTTCCAATGCCTTGATGCAATAAAGATGCTGATTCTTCAATCCCTGCTCAGGGCGGTTCTTTCTTATATTATCGACGATAAATCCCTTCTTTGTAATAGTGGATAAAGCCAGCGCTGTCCTTACAATCTGGCCTCCGCCTTCAAGATAATTTCCGTCAATAAGAATTTTTTCTGCCATTTCCAAAACTAGAAATCATCCTCATCATCCTTATCAGCAGCTTTTTTTCCTTTCTCCTTCATCTTCTTTGTAACATCAATATTATTTTCACACTTATCACAAGTAAACCTTAAAGTCTTAATCCCGTCAATATTTTTCCTCTTGAAAGAAATCTGCTGTTCACCGTCGGAATTGCATTTTAAGCAGGTAAATTTTGCACTTGCTGTAAGTCTTGACTCATACTCTTCTTTAGATTCAGTATGTCCGCAATCATAGCACGTATATTCTTTTGCTCGAATCATTACTTTTCCTTTCTTGTCCTTTGGCTTGCCCATCAAAGACTTGTGGCATTTAGGGCATTCCTCCTTGGAAACCCAGACCATAATCTTTGCTGTTGGTATAGTTCTCCTCGTAAAATAAACACACTCATCCATTGAACTTGGTTCTTTAATCGCCATCCATATCACCTTTTTTAATTTGTTTAATCTGTTTATGCTGAACAATCTAAGTTGTTTATAAAATTTAGTTTTTTGCACATTGCCTCAGAGAGATGGCAAACAATAAATAGAATTGCAGAATCCCTCTTATTATGAACGGATTAACAGCTGAGCAATGGAAAGTATTTGTTAAAACTGTCGGACAAAAGCCTGAAGAACGTGTGAGTGAATTATTGAATGATGGGTATGTTGTCTTATTCGGTGAAACTGACTATGATCCTAAATTAGGGAAATCTATGGGTTTAGTCGGTACAACCAATGATGATATAATCACACTTAATGCAACCAATGATGCCCTAATAATTAATCTGTTATCTGGCCTGAAAAGCGGCAAGAGAAAATTGTATCTGGACATAAATGCTTCTGCACAGCCGCAAATCGATGAATTTCTCAGGACAGGAAATGAGGAGGTTTTTAATTTAGTAACATCTCATCTAGAGAGGATAGCACAGGGAGCAACAAATAAAGAGATGAAGGGAAAATCCGCGCGAAGGCTTAGCAGGGGATATTTTAATTTACTTAGAAGTGCACATGAATATAACGTTGAAGTTATCTGCCTTGGCAATCCAGAAAAGCATACCCCTAAACGTAATGATGATACTATGATGGCTGATACAAATTATGCAGCAAATAATATAACATCTCCTGGGATAGTTTATCTTCCTGCA
>CAZXRI010000180.1:0-1016 GCA_964642765.1 uncultured Methanosarcinales archaeon
GGCACCTCCTCATACTATTCTGAGGTATAAGTAAACGCCATAATTATATTAAAAAGTTACGGCGTTTATTATAGATGTTAAGTAATACAGCCTGAAGCTCATTGATGCTGTTCAGGGGTTTTGAGCATGTTCCTTTTTTGCATGCGTAAAATATGGTCGGTTTGCCGATTTCCTCGCTCTCAGGTTTTACGTCGAGGATTATTCTCTGGTTTGTTAACCTGAAAAGCTCTTTGGCTGTTTGTTCTGTGTAATCATTTCCTTTTTCGATTTTGATTATAATGGGATAATTGATGAAAAGGTTCAGCGATGTAAGGTAAGTTGAGTAATAAAGCGGTTCGGTTATTGTTGATGGTATGTTTTTGAGGGTTGTTTCTGCTTTCCCGAGATAATCAATATTATCTCCCTCGGTAAGAGCAGAAAGCTTAATGAGATTGATTACTGCTATGGAATTTCCTGCAGGAGTTGATGCATCTGTATACTGCTTGTCATGTCCTATTATGCCTGCATGGTTTTCTGCATAATAAAATCCGCCTGATGAATTGTCCCAGAATTTTTCGATTGCTGATTTTGAAAGCATGGCTGCGGTGTCAAGATATTTCCTGTCAAATGTTATTTCGTATGCGGCAAGAATTGCATGAATTAGGTATTGGTAATCGTCGAGAAATCCCTGTATTCTGGCTTCTGAATCATTGTATGTGTGATATAATGTTCTGCCTTTGATGAGATTATCCATGATAAAGGTGAGGGCTTTTAATGCAAGTTCCATGTATTCATCTTTTTCAAGAATTTTGTATGCAGTTATCAATGAGTTTATCATCAGTGCATTCGAGTTAGTGTAAAGTGTTTTGTCTGTGAAGGGCTTAATCCTGTTTTGCCTTTCTGCAAGGAGCTTTTTGCCTGATGTTTGGATAATCTGGTTTATTTCATCTATCGTGATTGAAAGTGATTTTGAGATTTCTTCGACGGAGTTTCTGATGTAAAGAACATTCCTGCCATTAACATCTGCAAATGAATTT
>CAZXRI010000180.1:1026-2652 GCA_964642765.1 uncultured Methanosarcinales archaeon
TGCCATCAGCAATGCCATAATAGAGCGAGATAAACTTTGCTTCTTTGCCTGAGAGAATTTGGTTTATCTCTTTCTCTGTCCATGTGTAGTATTCTCCTTCTTCATTGTTAGTGTCTGCGTCCTGTGATGAGTAAAAAAAGCCTTTTTCGTCGAGCATTTCTGCCTTGATGTATTCTATTGTTTCTTCTGCGATTTTTTTGAAGAGGTGATTTTTTGGATGATTTTTTGTCAGCTTGTATGCCTGCATATAAACTTCAAGCAGGAGTGCATTGTCAGAGAGCATTTTTTCAAAGTGAGGAACATTCCATTCTTCGTCTGTTGAATATCTGTGAAATCCTCCTCTGAGGTGATCATAAAAGCCACCATTTGCCATGCTTGTCAGTGTTAGCATGATAGCATCAAGAATTGAATCGAGAATTTCTTTGCTGATTTTTTTATCATCTGCTTCTGCATATATTCCGAGGAGAAAGTGTAATGCTTCTGAGTTTGGGAATTTCGGGCTTGAGCCAAAGCCTCCGTTGATTGTGTCTATTGAATTGATAAGTTTTATCACAGATTCTTTGATTATATTCTCTGACGGGATTTCATTTCTTGCGTTTTTCTTCTCGAGGGATTCCTTTATGCTTTTTGTGATAGATGCAATCTCTGATTTGTTTTCGTTATAATACCTGCATACGCTTTCTAAAACATTCCTGAAAGAAGGCATTCCGAATCTTTCTACAGGTGGAAAGTATGTTCCTGAATAAAATGGGATTTTTTCATGTGTGAGGAAAACAGTAAGCGGCCAGCCTCCCTGTCCTGAAATCATCTGAGCTGCTTCCTGATAAAGCTTGTCCAAGTCAGGCCTTTCATCACGGTCAACTTTTATTGCAATGAAATTCTTGTTTATTATCTCTGCTATTTCCTTGTTATCATAGCTTTCCTTGTCGAGAACATGGCACCAATGGCACCATGATGCTCCTATATCGAGGAGAACTGGCTTGTTTTCATCTCCGGCTTTCTTAAATGCTTCTTCGCACCATGGATGCCAATTAACAGGCTGACGAGATGCTTCTTTTAAGTAAGGACTTTTTTCTTTTGACAGGAGGTTCATTTTGGTAAAGTCAGACATCAAAACAAATATAAACAATATTAAAATAGTTTCTAATATGCAATTTATTAACAACAATAAATGCTTTGTATGCGGCAAGGATAATCCTTTTGGGTTTAAGCTGGATTTTGTTCTCGACGGCAGGATACTCAGGTCAGAGGTATTTTTCGACGACAGATTTCAGGGATTTAAAGGAATTGTTCATGGCGGGATTATTTCAACAATGCTTGATGAGGTCATGGTAAACCTTGCTGTAAGGCTTGGGCTGAATGCTGTAACAGCAAACCTGAATGTAAACCTGAGAAAGCCTGCGATAATAAACAAAAAGTATTTTCTAGTCGGAGAGATTATTTCTGAGAAAGGAAAGAAAGTTTTTTCAAAGGCAGAATTAAAGGATGCAGATGGCAATGTTGTTGCTGATGCTGAAGGATTGCTTGTAAAACTGAATGGGTAAAGTGTTATTTGCCAGTTAGATTTATATATCCTAAAGTAATTATATCATCTATGACAGAGAATAAAAAGAAAGTGGACACATA
>CAZXRI010000181.1:0-2642 GCA_964642765.1 uncultured Methanosarcinales archaeon
ACTATGTTGCATATTACTCAGACAAAATCCTCTCAAATATCGTCTATGACTTAGTCTCGCAGAAAGACATATCAAAGGAAAACCTCTTCTCAAAGGAATTCCTGATTTCAACAAAACAAGACATACTTCATTTCAAGAGAAAAGGCAATGCACCAATGGTAACGCATAACATCAACGATGAAAGAAATGATCCGATAATCAAAAACCTGCTCGACAACGGATTAGACAACAAAGAGGATGATAATGTCAAGGCAATCCTGCATCCCATCTATCTCGACGGCACAGACGGATTAATCAACCTGTCTTATTATGACGGAATGGCTGGCTGTCATCTCGGAGTTTTCCCGTCTTATTATGAGCCTTATGGTTATACGCCATTGGAAAGCGCAGCCTTAGGCGTTCCATCAATGACAACAGACCTTGCTGGATTCGGAAGATTTATCCAGAAACACCTCAAGAATACAATGGATGACGGAATATTCGTGATTCCAAGATTCAATATCTCAGATGAGCAGGCAACCAACAACATGGCTGATGCTCTCTATAAATTTGTCATTAGAGACAAGCGCGAAAGAGCAAAGAACAAGCTTAATGCAAAAGAATTAGCTGGCTTGGCTGACTGGAATATTCTTGCTGAAAGATATGTTGAATCGCACAACCTCTCCCTGAAGAACCTGAAAAAATAGCCCAGTATTTAGACGATGAAAATCATCCATAACCTGAACGGAAGTTCTATAAGCAAAGACATTCAGGAAAATAACTGCTTTATTCTCACGAACAAGGCTGGAGGGTATACATCATTCGGATTAAACAGCCGCTATTCCGGATTCTTTGCATGCATTAATGGCAGGCTTCTCAAGATAATAGACGAAATAGTCATAAGCGGAAAGATTACAGAAATAACAAACAACTACTGGAATGTCGAGAGAAAAAGAGATAATGGAATAATTGAAAGATTCATCATGCCTGTACATACAGAAACGCTTGTATATGAGCTAAACCAGCCATGCAACATTAACCTGCTTCTTGATGTAAAGGAACCGTATGACAATCGCGAATGGGGCAGATTGTATGATATTTTCCAAGAAAGAAACATGATAATAGCCAAATTCACGAAGAAGCAGCATTCTCAGGACGGAGATTCAGGACAAGATGATGAATATACAATCTACCTTGCAATACAAGGCGAGGATGATTTGCATTTCAAAAAAAATTCTGAATGGCCGAAAAAGTTTTATGACTATGACAAATCAAGAGGCTCAACACCATTTGAAAGGCATGTGCTCAATGCAATGAAGCTGTTTGGAAAAAGGATAATCTTCTCTGCATCACACAGCCTTGAACTTGCAGTCAGGAATGCAGAAAATGTAAGAAAGCACATAGATAACCTCAAGATAATCCAAAAAAACTATCACTTCCACAACCTTAAAATCCTGAAAGCTCCTCAGGAAATAACTTTGGCTTACAATTCAGCAAGAAACTCTCTCGATGCTCTTCTTGTAAACGACACTGAACCAGGGATATATGCAGGCTTGCCTTGGTTTTTCCAGTTCTGGACAAGGGATGAAGCAATTTCCCTCAAGGCAATAATGGTCGAGGATGATTTACTGACAGCAAAAAAAATCCTCCTGAAACAGCTCTCAAGCATAAAGCAGGATGGTAGATTGCCGAGCATAATAACGCTCAGGGACACAAATTCCGCAGACTCAATCGGCTGGCATTTCAAGAGATGGCATGATTTAATACACGCTCTCTCTGAAAAAAATATTGCCAACAAGCTGTTCAAAAAAGATGAATTAGAGCCGATAATCACTCAGCTTAAAAAATCACTTGATGCAATGATAAAATCCTATGCACGAACAGGATTAGTCTTAAACAAAAGCAAGGAAACATGGATGGACAGCATTTCACGTGAAGGAGCCAGAATTGAAGTCCAGGCATTATACCTTGTTATGTGCGACACACTTTACAAACTAACAGGAGACAAGTTTTATTTGCAGATGGAAGTTGCCCTGAAAAAGCATATCTTAAGCAAGTTCTGGAACGGTAAAATCCTGTCTGATGGTGTTGATGATAATACAATAAGACCTAATATATTTATTGCCGCTTACATCTTCCAAGACCTTCTCCAGAACAATGACTGGGAAACATGTATTGATAATTCCTTGTCATGGCTCTGGCTTCCTTATGGTGGTTTATCAACTATAGATACAAGAAGCCAATCATTCAAGCCATTTCATACAGGAGAAATACCTGACAGCTACCATAACGGTGATTCATGGTTCTGGATAAACAATATAGCCGCATTGGTAATGTTTAGAATCAACAAGGAGAAATACAAGGATAAAATATCCAAGATAATTGAAGCATCCACAAATGAGATTCTCTGGAAAGGAGCTTTAGGCCATCATGCTGAGCTTACATCTGCCAGAGAATTGAGAGCTGAAGGATGTCTTGCCCAAGCATGGAGCGCAGCCATGTTTGTTGAGCTTATTTCTGAAGTGTTTGATGTGCAATAGAGGAACTAGCGAGAGATAGAGGGACTAGAGGATTCTCTCTCGACCAATAGATGCAGCGAGTTTTCTCCTCAGAGTTCAACACCAGTAATTGATTAGGCGATTTGATAAGTGATTCTGCTCGTC
>CAZXRI010000182.1:0-2637 GCA_964642765.1 uncultured Methanosarcinales archaeon
CATTTGTATAAACCTGTCTTGAGCCTGTTGCATTTAATGTAAATTCTCCGACAACTTCAAGGGCTTTTTTAGGACTACTTGTATTGATTCCGACCCTACCAGATTCTGGTGCTAACAATACAAAGTTTGTTGAAGTTCCACGCAGGATTTCAATTGCCTCACTTCCTGCTTTTGTCCAGAGTATTATATCTCCAGATGCCCAATTCCCTCCAGAACCTGCCCATTTCTGCGCACCAATTCCAGCTATTGAAACAGGATTTGATGATGATGATGTATCCTCATTAATAGCTAATGAAAGTTTTACCCATGTAGTATCACCGCCATTCTTATTGTAGAATACAAATCCAGACGGAGCAGAGTCCAGTGTTGTTGCTGAGCTATCCTTTCTAAACATAACAGCCGGGGCAATCTGTCCGGTTCCAGCGGTATCCCAGTATGTATTTTTAAAATCTCCAGTGCTGTGCACAAAAGTTCCTTCGCCAGCGTTTAAAGTTCCGTCTGTTTGGAGATTGAATACTGGATTATTTGTCCCAATCCCGACTTTGCCTGAAACATCCGTAAAAATCTTCTTCTGCGATACCATAGGCATAGGAATCTCAGCTTTCTGTGCATACAGATTATACACTTCAGTAGGAGTTAAAATCCTATTCTTGTAAATCCTTGCGTCGTCAATGTATCCCTTGAAAAAGTTATTAGTTCCATCACCTTGCTTGCCTAAATATAGGTTTCCAGTTGTTGTTGTTGCATATGAATTTGTGTTTGTTGTCTGTGCCCTTAATTTACCGTCTATATACCATGATATTGTTCCTGCAGATGCATCGTAAGTAATAGTTGCCATTATCCACTTATTCAATACACCCAAATCAGATTGTGTAGTTCCACCAGGCGTGTTCCACGCACTCCTAAAGTACAAAACATTTACGGAATCTTGCGGCGAGAAGAGATATTCAGAATTTGAAGCAGCTGTTCCTGCTGCCTTGCCTATAACATCGCCCTGTTCTGCAACAGTCCTGTAAAACCATACAGAGATTGTAAAATTCCCGTCGAGAACTAATGTCTCATTATGAGGAATTTTAATATACATATTATTGCTGAAATTAAAAGTCCCACCGTCGTTAAACCCTTTATTCTGTGAATGAGGCAGAGGTCCAATTATCTGCCCATGATTGCTAAACGGTGAAGAATCCATAGATAAATTTCTGGCTGACTTATAATAAATAGATTCATTGTTCAGGTTCATGGCTAATACTAAATTCTGTGTTGAGACTTCATATAATGTCTGTGATGTGATATTGCTGGCATTGAGAAGACCATTGACGATTGTATTGCCTACGACTTCAAGTTTCTGGGTAGGTGATGTTGTGCCTATGCCTACATTGCCATTAGTAAATAATGTCTGTCCTGAGACATTCAATTCTGTCAGATTTACCTTTGCTCCTGTAGACAAATCATCTGCTGAGTTTGTATCGAGGTTTGGATAATGTGCAGTCATGTTTTCTTTGTTAAAAGCCCCTGCATTATCCGCAGAGAAGTTTTCTCTGTCATAACCGTTTGTTGCATACCATGCAGTTAAATTTCCTAAATTAAATCCGCCGAAATTTGTATAATCCGACGAGAAATTTGCCCTATTATAGAGTGTGCTTGTCATATGTGATGTATCAAGCACAGCCAGAAAATTCTGGTAAAATTTGTTCGCATTAACAACGCCAGAAAAGTTTCCGTTGAGCCATCTTAAAGAAGCATTCCCTAAACTATATGTATTATCAATACTCGGATAATGGCTTGCATTTACTCTGAGATTATCAACATCAAGAACAGTAATGTTTCCGCTGAACCAAATATCCCCTTCTGTCTTTATTGTGCCGTCGTCTTGAATAGTTAATCCGCCAGAGCCAAATCCTCCTCCTACTGTTAAGGCATACTCTCCAATATTTACCTGCCCTGTATTGGAAATCTGGCTCAAGTCAAAGCTATCGTTTGTATAATGTTCCTGAACACTTTGAACCCATGAGCCATTAGAAAAATTTACTCCGCCATGCTTATCAAAGTCAGATGTCATATTCTCATAATCATATCCATTAGTATTATACCAAGTTGTAAGATTTTCTCTCTTAAACGCCGACGCTCCAAACGCAGTGATGTTATTTGTTATGCTTGTTCTTACGCTTGTTGTATTCGCATCATTGTAAGCCGACGCTAAAACAGATGTTACATTATTATTGATAGAAGCTCTCACTCCGCTTGAATCCAAATCAGATGTGAAATTCTCCCTGTTGTATAACCCATTAATATAACCAATAATATCACCCCAATAATTTATTACTTGGTTTCTAAGTGTGATATTGTTCGACACATTCAGCAGAGTAATATTTACATTTGCACCGACAGCCAAATCATCTCCTGAATTTGTATCGAGGTTTGGATAATCTATTGTCAAGTTTTCTTTCTTATATGCCGACGCTCCAAACGCAGTGATGTTATTGGTAATGCTTGTTCTTACACTTGTTGTGTTTCCGTCGTTGTATGCAGAAGCTAAAACAGATGTAACATTATTATTAATCGAAGCCCTTACTCCGCTTGAATCTAAATCAGCTGTGAAATTCTCCCTGTTGTATAACCCATTGATATAACCAATAA
>CAZXRI010000183.1:0-2629 GCA_964642765.1 uncultured Methanosarcinales archaeon
AGGATTATTTTTCTGATGGGAAAAGGTTTGGAATCAGGATTCATTATATCGAGGAAAGCCAGCCATTGGGAACAGCAGGACCGTTAAAGACTGCAAAGGATTTCTTTAAGGAGAGCTTTATTGTTTCAAATGGCGACGAGCTGAAAAAAATCCAGATAGACAAGATGTTTGAACTGCACAAAAAAGAAAAAGCCCTTGTTACGATTGCATTGCTGGAAGTTGAAGATCCATCTTTGTATGGAGTTGCACGGCTTGATGAAAAAGGAAGCAAGATTCTTGAATTTGTCGAGAAGCCGAAAAAAGAAAATGCTCCATCAAATCTTATCAATGCAGGCTTCTACATTATCGAACCAAGTGTTCTGGACTTAATTCCAGACGGATTTTCAATGCTCGAAAAAGACATCTTCCCAAAGCTTGCTCGAGAGGGAAAGATTGCAGGATTTCCATTCTCAGGACAATGGTTCGATATCGGAAATTTTGAGAGGCTGGAGAAAGCCCGGCGAGAATGGATTGATATTGCAAGGTAATAACCTCATTCTTTATCTCATGCTATTGCTATGCGCAAAAATACTTCCGCTTTTTGCTACTGTACCTACCCTTGCACTTGTAACATATCTTCCCAAATATTGCTTTCCTCCTTTTATCCATATACGACAGAACTCATTAGATTCATAATCATTTGGCTTAACAGGCATAAATCCAACACCAAACTCTTTAGACGGATTCTGACAATCTCTCTCTAATAATACAACTGGCAAATATGCAAAGACATCTCCCTGATAATACATTGTATCACTATTGTTATTATTCTTTTTTGATGTTACAAGTTGGATTCCATTGCTTGTGAAAGCCTCATCACTTGGCTTAAAGTTAATTACTGGATGCAAAACATGCTCTCCATCTCTAATATCTCCTGTTTTTCGCGCAATGACATAGTCTCCTTCATTAACATAATTTGATATCGTTGATGAAATCTGCCATCTTGATAGTATATTTCCTTTTTTAGTCTGGTATACTTCTTCACTAGGATTTCTCTCAGGAATTAAAATACCAGTAATTGGCACTGGGTTATTTTCTTCAGGATTAGGATAATACGTAATATGCGTTATCCCATCTTTAATATGGATGCATCTACCATAAAACACATTTTTGCTTTTTATGACTGAAAATGCTTCCTCACTTGTTAATTCAAACTTTTTATTTGGTTCATAAACAGGCTCATCAGTTGCAACTGCCCTATAAAGAAGCCTTTGATTCCGATTTGGAGACTCAGCAATTATTCTGACATTAATAAACTCAAATGGGTCTGTTATTAATTTCTGGCGGATTTGCTCTGACTTTCTTCTTACTCCCTACACTGCAAATTTATCTTCCTCGATTATAGCAAGATAATAAATTTCATCTGATGGATTATAGACGATTACTTTATATTTATCAGGCGGATTTAAATTATCAAAAACATCATCCGGCACAGCCAATGCCTTGTATACTCTTCCAACTACAATACCTTCTAGTCCACTTACTTGCTCATCTGTGAGCTTTGTAACATCATTCCCGATAACATCAATGTCAATTGGCATTTAGAACATAGAAAGTGTTATTGCTTTATTTTTAGAGTTTGCTATTTTCATTGTTTTAATAATAAAAATTAAAAAAGAAAAACAAAAGCGAATTAACCTGCTTTCTTTAATTCCTCGATTCTCTCTATAACTGCTTTTGATTCATTCTCAAGCTGCTCTTTGTATTCAGAGAGAACCTCGATTTTCTCGTCCCGAGTCAGATAATTTCTCGGTATGCTGGTGCATGTTCCATAACATCCCATTTTTAATTCCTCCATCCGGTATATATTCCAGATTTCTGGTCAATTATCGGATATGCGATAGACAAATACAACCCATATTTAAACGTATCGGTTATACGATACATGATAGGAAGGCAGAAATGCTTATATAATCTTTGCACATATGCGGTTAATATGAAAAAATGCTGTGAGATGAAAGGCTTTTTGAGTTTCTTAGTTCTCAGGATGATAAGCAAGAATAATATTTCAGGAGAAGAAATCAGATGCGAGCTAGAGAAGAGAAAAGGCACAAAGCCGAGTCCTGGGACAATTTATCCTGCTCTTAAGGAATTAAAATCCTGCGGCTGGATTGAGGAAATCGAGGATTCAGGAAAAGAAAAGAAATACAAGATAACTCCCTCAGGAAAAAAAGAGCTTAAATCTGCGACGAGAAAGTTTGTTGCTATTTTCTGTGATATGAAGGATGAGTTTGGAAAATGAAAATCCTATTAGCCCAGATAAATCCGATTGCCGGAGACATCAATGGAAACACAGATAAACTCATCTCGACAGTAAAAAAGTTCAAGGCAGATATTCTGGTTTTTCCTGAGCTTTCAATTTCTGGATATATTCCTAATGACCTGCTCCTGAAAAAATCATTCTTGGATGATAATATGAAAGCATTGATGAAAATCATTTCTGAATGCAGCAATAAAACAGCAATTGTCGGGTTTGCAGAGAAAAGCGGCAATAAGGTTTACAATAGCGCAGCAGTAATTCATAATAAAGCCCTTCTTGGAATATACCGCAAGCAAAGGCTTCCTAATTACAGCATTTTCGACGAGAAAA
>CAZXRI010000184.1:0-2600 GCA_964642765.1 uncultured Methanosarcinales archaeon
GCTGTCTTTTGTTAATTCTCCTCGGGAAGCAGAGCCAAACAAATAAATGGAATTGATAGAATCCTTTATTCCTGAATCTAGAAAAAGAAAACTCAAGGCATTTTCAGAGTATGCGATTGCATTTAAAGTCTGCTTATTCAATTTCAACACCTAACTCATTTAGCTTATCCTTGATTAGTGCATGCAATTTATAGAATGATTCATATGTTGCCTCAATTGCTGCTTTGGTAGGCTTTCCGTAAATGAGCTTATTCCTGTTCTCCTCGATAACATACATTAAGGCAAATATTTCATCCTTATGCTCGAAATCTGAGCCGAGTTTTCTTTCTGCTAAAGGAGCAATCTTCTGCCCTTGTATGGGCTGCTTAAACCATTCATGCTTAATCATTGTCCCGAGTGATATCTTGCCAATTGTATGCAGATAAATCTCAACCAATGAAATAGAGCATGCAGATACATGAAGCCCAAGCGTTGCTGGCCTTTTTTCCAAGCCAATGGCAACAGCATCATTTATCTCCTGTGTATGCTCGCTTATCTGGTTTTTGTGTATTTCTATTGATGGCATCTGGAATAAAATTTCCTCCGGATAGGAAGATAAGTTCCTAATATATATAAATTTATTGGAAGAAAAGTTCCGAATACTAAGTCCGCCTATTAAGTCCAGCTATTAAGCCAAACCAACCATAAACTATATATAATATCGGCATTATGGCAGATTCATGGAATTCCACGCATCAGAAACCAAAAAAGTTCTCGAAGAAATCAAATCCAATCCAGATGGTCTGTCGTCTGATGATGCAAAAAAGCGCATTGAGCAGTATGGGCTTAATGAATTAAAAGAAGGAGAAAAAATATCTCCAGTCAAAATCTTTCTCAACCAGTTCAGGAGCATAGTTGTCTGGATTTTAATTGCCGCTACAATAATATCAATGTTCCTCAAGGAATATGTTGATTCGATAGTGATTCTCGTCGTGCTTTTGCTTATCGGTGTTCTTGGATTTATTCAGGAATACAAGGCTGAAAGGGCAATTGAGGCATTGAAAAGACTTGCTTCATTAAAGGCTGTCGTGCTAAGGGATGGGAAAAAAGTTGAGATAGATTCAAAGGACATTGTTCCCGGAGATATTCTTATCCTTGAGACAGGAAATAAAATCCCTGCAGATGCACGGCTTATCGAGGTTATGAATTTCCAGACACTTGAGGCTGCACTTACAGGAGAATCAACGCCAGTAAAAAAGAACACAAATGTATATGCAGAAAAAACAATCCTTGCCGATAGAAAAAACATGGTTTTCTCGAGCACAATTGTAACAGCAGGAAGGGCAAAGGCAGTTGTGATTGGAACTGGAATGAATACAGAGATTGGTAAGATTGCTGACATGATTCAGAAGGCAAAGCCAGAGCCAACACCATTGCAGAAAAAAATGGATGAGCTTGGAAAGGTTATCGGATATATCACAATTGTTATCAGCATCATTGTATTTGTCGTCGGGCTTTTCCTGCATAAAGGAACATGGATGAAGATGCTTATCACATCAGTAAGCCTTGCTGTTGCCGCAATTCCTGAAGGCTTGCCTGCTGTTGTTACAATTACACTTGCTATCGGAACACAAAGAATGCTGAAAAGGCATGCACTAATAAGAAAGCTTCCCAGCGTCGAGACATTAGGCTCAACAACAGTTATCTGCACAGATAAGACAGGAACTCTTACAATGAATGAGATGACTGTCAAGAATGTTTATGTCAATGGCAAGGTAATTGATGTAAGCGGCTCAGGATATGAAATTCAAGGAGACTTTCTGCACAACAGCAAGTCAATTGACGACGAGGAATTGATGCTTCTCTTAAAGATAGGAGCGCAGAACAACAATGCAGAGCATAAGGAAGGAAAAATAATTGGAGATCCGACAGAGGGAGCATTGATTGTAAGTGCTGCAAAAAAAGGCCATCATAAGACAGAGCTTGATACATTGCTCAAGAGAATAGACGAGATAGAGTTTACTTCCGAGAGGAAAATGATGACAACAATCCATGACAATAAAGGAAAAAGGATTGTTTATTCTAAGGGAGCTCCTGATGTTCTTCTCGAGAAATGCTCTTTTATCCATGAAAACGGAAAAGTCAGGAAGATTACTTTTGATGATAAAAAGAAAATCCTTGATGTAAACAGGAAGTTTGCAGAAAAAGCTCTCAGGGTTTTGGGGTTTGCTTACAAGAATGAATTAGGAAATGATGCTGAGAAGGAAATGATTTTCGTTGGATTGCAGGCAATGATTGATCCACCGAGAGCAGAGGTAAAGGAAGCAATCCAGAAATGCAATAATGCTGGAATCCGAGTGATTATGATTACAGGAGATCATGAGATAACTGCAAAGGCAGTTGCAAATGAAATCGGCATTCTCGGAAACTCAATGTCAGGCACAAAGCTCGACGAGGTTTCTGATGAAGAGCTTGATAAAATTCTTGACGGCACTTCAATTTTCGCAAGAGTTAATCCAGAGCATAAAATCAAGATTGTTGATGTGCTGAAAAAGAAAGGGCATATTGTTGCAATGACAGGTGATGGTGTTAATGATGCTCCTGCATTAAAGAAAGCTGAT
>CAZXRI010000185.1:0-1651 GCA_964642765.1 uncultured Methanosarcinales archaeon
TCCATTCTCAAGAGAAATCTTTATATCCTTGAGGATTGATTCTGGTGCATAAGACCTGAGATTTCCTTTAATCTGCTTCACAGAACAAAACGTGCAGTTTGATAAACAGCCAGAACTTATCGGAATAATCCCAATGCACGGGTTAATCTTGAATCTTGGCAATCCTATCTTTTCTTCGTCGGTATAAGTAATCGCATCAAGGCTCTCATCATGAATGCTTTTTTCAATTATCTCATTAATCTTTTTGATGTTGTAAGTATTTATTAGGTTTATTCCAGCAGATATTTCTTTTATTTTAGGAATTGTCTGTTTTGGAATACATCCTGCGACAATCAGCTTTTTATCAGGGTAATCTTTCTTGAGCTTCTTTATTCTTTTCAGGGCTTTTGCATCCCCTTTTACAGTGCATATGTTTATCACAAGGACATCCGCATTATTCTCGTCGGTAATCTTATTCCCTGCATTTTCAGCAAGCCCCATCATCATTTCTGATTCTGCCAGATTTGCTGAGCATCCATGAGTCTGGAAGTAAACTTTTGCCATTCGCATGGAGAATTTGAGCATGATATAAATTTTTTTGCATAGCATTAAATATATAAATGGTTGGGCTTTTCTCCTTATTAACAGCGGGATAGGGCAGTTTGCCTGCCCATAAGGGCATTACAAATGCCCTTATCAACCCTAAACGTAGGGTCTTCGCCTTTTGGGCTTGACCCCACAAAATTAAGAAATGTAAACCATAAAACACAATTTCATATTCATCTACAGCGGGATAGGGCAGTCTGGAGTGCCCGATGGGCTCATAACCCATAGGTCGGTGGTTCAAATCCACCTCCCGCTATTCTTTAATTTTATACTTATTCTCGACCAATAGATACAGCGAGTTTTCTCTTAAGAGTTCAACACCAGTAATTGATTACACGATTTGATAATTGTTTCTGCTTGCCTTCCTCTTTGCATATTGGCAAGCACGTGCGGCTTTATGTCCCATCCCAATAGACGCAACGAGTTTTCTCTTCAGATTTCAACACCAGTAATTCACAAGAACACAACAATCCAGACACTTGCGAGCCATAGCCCCATCGAGAATATTAATCTCAAATCCTTAAAAACCATTTCAGGCTTTCTTGCAATCTCAGAACCATTCAGAATCAAAGCATAATACCTCATCACAGCATACACTACAATAGGCAATGTAAAAACCAAATTCTTGTAGCTGCTGAAAATGCTGAAGAAAGTATAAGCAGCAACAAGCAGTGTAGTAGAAATAATCATCATAGAATCCAGAATCTCTCTCGAATACATCCTGAGATTTATGCGGTGAAGATATGCTTTGTTTCCAAGAAGCCTAATCTCAGCATCCCTTTTACCGACGGCAAGAAACACAGCAAGAAAAAACGGGCACAAGATAAGCCATGGAGAAAAAGCAGTCTTAATCACAAAAAAACCAGCCAGAGTCCTGACGACAAAATTAACGCCTATTAAAATCACGTCCACAAAAATCTCATTCTTAAGAAAAGCAGAATACAAAAAAGAGATTACAAAAAGCACGAGCAGAGAAACAGTAAAATAAACATTTAGGTACAGGCTCAGCAAAATTGCAGAAGCAAAAAGCACGCACGCAATAATCACAGCATTAACATCGCTTATC
>CAZXRI010000185.1:1661-2596 GCA_964642765.1 uncultured Methanosarcinales archaeon
CAATAAGCCTATTCCTCTTTTCAGCATTCTTTTTATCCCTGTCCTTGTCAAAAACATCATTCACTACATAATTACCCGACGACAAAAGGCATAAGGCAACAAATGCAAGCAATAAAAGAAGGAAATACTCATTAAACTCTCTTGCAAATACAGCAGGCAGAAAAACAAGAAGGTTTTTGTACCACTGCCTTACTCGCAAAAGCTCAATGATTTGAAATAGTCTCATATTATTGCTCACTGCAACAAATCATATTTATATCTTTCATTTTATCCTTTATACTATTCTCTTGTCAAAATCCTTTCATACCTCTCAAAGAATTTTTCATTATCAAACGCATTGGATATTTCCAGACGGGATTTGGTGAATCTCTTCCTATCCTCGAGAATTTTATTAATTGCCTTGCCTATCTCTTTAGAATCTCCATGTTTAACAATCAATCCCATCCCAGTCAAAGAAACAGGCTTTCTTACACCATCCAAATCAGATGCAATAACAGGGCATCCACACAGCATTGCCTCAATCTGCGTCAAGCCAAAGCTCTCAAGTGAATTTACCGACGGAAGAACAAAAACATCAAGCATTGAATAAAACTCAGCAAGCTTATTCTCAGGAATTTCTCCAATGAACAGGATTTTTTCTGGATACTTTTTCGCAAGCTGTTTTAATTCCTTTTCAAGGCTTCCGCCAGCAACATTTCCTGAGCCGGCAATTAAAATCCTGAAGTCTTTCCCCTTAATGAATTTGGAGGAATTTATAAGATATTCAACCCCTTTTTCCTCGACGAGCCTTCCTAAAAATCCGATTAATTTTTCTTTGCTTAGCCCAAGACTTTTTTTAAGCCTCTCAGGATTTCGGTAAGCCATGCCCTCTTTTACAGGCGGGATTACCTCGACAGCTTTTGATGCAAATTCCTTTACACTTGAATTCCTAAGAT
>CAZXRI010000186.1:0-2572 GCA_964642765.1 uncultured Methanosarcinales archaeon
CTCGAGAGGAATAACTTAATCCAAACAAGCGAGACTCTTGGATGGCATGTTATGGTTCCAACAGATAAGGCAGGTTGGATTTATACTGAACTGAGAAAAAGAGGAAGAATTGACAAGCATGGATTTTTGGATGGGATTGAAACTGGATTAGGATAATATTTCTATCATTACTACAAAAATCATTATATAACCTAATGAATTATCTTTTGTTATGATAAACCCGCCGGACAAAGGAGAGCTTGAGCAGATTCTTGATAATCCAATTGTCAGGACAGCGCTAAACAGAGAAGAGAAAATACTTCCTATTATCAATCAGACTCAGAGTATATGGACGCCTAGACTTGAGGATTGTGATGATTTTTTTACATTGCTTCTTTACCTTGCTGATAATCGGCTGGTTATTAATATTCCGAATTATGGCAGGATGACTGCACAGACATTAAGAAGCGACCAGTATGTTGTTGCAAAAGAGAATAGGCATGGCCAGATTTTCAGGCTTGGCTCTAATCTTGAGAATCATTCTATGCCTTTGCTTATGTTTGATTATAATGTTGTTACAAGAAAAGAAAAAGGAAGAAGGGTTGAGGAAAAGGTCGGATTCTGGAGATATTTTGGGGTTACAAAGCCTGATGCAAAATTGCATGATGGATGGGATAGGCTTGAGTTTAGGGCAACTGCCGAGGATGAGAAGTATTTCAGGGAGAACGGGCTTAATGTTTTTAGGGAGAATCGGGATATAGGATATTTCATAGCTCCTGATAAGTTTTCATTGTTATATACGCCTGAATATCTTGCTACCAGAATTCTTGCATATAGAATGGCTGATGAGGCAAGGCATCTTCGCAGGCTTGCTCGTGAATTGAGAAAGGAAGGGATTACTCCTGCGGCTCTTAATCCAAGTGAGTTCCAGAGAGAAGATGAAAAAGGGGTTAAAGCATGGAGAGAGGAGAATGGAAAGCCAAAGCAAATCCGTGTTTTGGAAACTAAGCTTGTTTTGCCTGAGATGGCTGGCGAGTATCCTATCAGGGGAATTGATGAGTATAGGAAAGATAACTGGCCAAAGACTGTGAGATTCGATAGGATGCCTGAGGATGAAAGATATAAGCGCGCAATTCTAAGCTATTGTGAATGGCTTGCAAAAAAATTGTCTTATACGTTTGGGCCCAGAATTAGAGTTCCGACAAGGGCTATTGAGCTTGGATTTTTTGTTAATGGATTTGAGAGCAGGGAGAGAAATCTTGGAAGCGAGAGATTGCCTGAATGGGATATTCCAAATGCTTGGATGCCATATAAACTAAAGAGGACTCATTGGCATGAATTGCCAGTTAATAGGGATGCTGGTGTTTCTTTATTGATGAGAGTGAAGGATACTAAGGCTTATTTCAGGTAGTAAGTTAACTCATATCTATTCAAAAATACCCTGGATTTTTTCCATGCAGAATTTGCATCTTCCTTTGGATATGAAATTCTCCTCGATAAAATACCCATGTCTTTTTATTAGAAGTTCATTGCATTTATGGCAGTAAGTGTTCTCAGCCTTGCCAGAAAGCAAATTCCCGACGTAAACATATTTTAAGCCAGCTTCTTTGGCAATATTGTATGCAGTCATCAAGGTCTTTTTAGGTGTTGCTGGCAGATCAAGTAATTTGAAGTCAGGATGAAAGCCTGTGAAATGCAATGGGTATTTGTCTCCAATGTTTTCGAGAATCCACTTGCATAATTGCCTTGTTTCGTCGGGATTGTCATTCAATGTCGGAATCATCAGATTTGTCATCTCAAACCATACATTCTTTTCGTGGAGGAGCTTTATTGTATCTAATATTGGAGCAAGCCATGAAGCTGTGATTGAACCGTAAAATTTGTTTGTGAATGCCTTAATGTCAACATTTATACCGTCGAGATATTTGCATAGCTCATTCAATGGCTCTTTGCAGATAAATCCGTTGGAGACCATTACTGTTTTTAGTCCATGTTTTTTTGCCTCTTTGAAAATATCGAGAACATATTCATAAAATATAGTTGGCTCGTTGTATGTTGTGGCAATGCTCCGGCAGTTGTTGTCAATGGCAAGCTCAACAACTTCTCTCGGTGTAATGTCCTGCTCATGATATTTTCCATGCTTTGTTTGTGAAGTATGATAATTTTGGCAGAACTTGCATCTTAGGTTGCATCCTAAGGTTCCGACACTGAAAACATTTGATGATGGAAGAAAATGAAACAGCGGCTTTTTTTCTATGGGATCAATCTGCAATGCAGCGGCTTTTCCATATACAAGCGTGTAAAGCTTTCCTCCAATATTCTGACGGACATTGCAGAATCCAATTTTTTCGTCTGAGATTTTGCACAACCTAGGGCAAAGTGTACATTCAACAAGATTTTTCTCGTTCTTATAATCCTGCACATAATAAAGGGCTTCTTGCATGATAAGTGTATAATAATTATTCTTGCTATTTTAAGATGTCGGAAATTGTAATATTGGGAACTGATTTTATGTTATATTCTAATGGATTATTTTAGTTACTAAACTTTTGCGTTTTCATTTAAAAGCAATTCTTTAGCCATTTTAATCCTT
>CAZXRI010000187.1:0-2537 GCA_964642765.1 uncultured Methanosarcinales archaeon
TCCAACTTCGAGTTTATTACTATAAAAATGTCCCTAAATTCAAAATATAATCTATGAAATTGGAGAGCAATCAATTTTTTATCTTCTTGCTTTATTTTATCAATTTTGCGCATCCATTCTTCGTCAGAATCATCCTTTAATTTGTCATAATTCCAATAAACTACAACATAATTCTTAAGTGTATCAAGAGTTATATTTTTTGATTCTTGCATTAATTTGATTATTTCTTGATTTGGATTCATACTAAAATAGTCTGAATTGGTTTACTATATAAAAATTGTCCCACTTCATTTTTATCCTCACAAAATTATTGGATTGGCTACAAGTTAAGCGAAATAAGATTAAAGTCCTATTGACAAGTTATCTCTTGTCCCGTAAACAAATACAGTTATTCTTCAGACATATTGTCTCCATTTGGCAGGATTGACCGTAACTCTAATCTTACTCAACAGCATAATAATCTATATATAGGATTAATATTTACAATGGCTTATGCGAATCTTATTCATCCTCGAGAATTATCTGCCTCATATTGGCGGTGTAGAGACTATTTTCAAAAACCTATCGGAGAATCTTGCTAAGGATGGTCATGATGTTTCTATTTTGACTCATAGACTGAAAGGCACGAAAAAGTTTGAGGTAATGAATGGCGTAAAGGTTTATAGGACAAGCTGTTTTTACAGTAGATATGTTTTCTCATTCTTTGCAGTTCCAAAGGCAATCTCCCTCGGGAAAAATGCTGATGTGATTCATACGACAACTTATAACGGTTCACTTCCTGCGATTATTTCTGCGAGAATTAACAAAAAGCCGTCAGTGATTACTGTGCATGAAATCCTTGGAAAGAATTGGGAGAATTTTGAGATGGCTAAACTCTCAGCGAAAATGCATGAATTTCTTGAATGGGTTATAACACGATTTTCATTCAGCAAGTTTGTTGCTGTTTCTGAGAGTACAAAGAAAGGCCTGCTTGAATATAATGTTCCTGACGAGAAAATTCATGTTATCTATAATGGGGTTGATTATGAGCATTTTAATCCAAACAAATATGGTGGGAAATCTGTTCGGAAGAAGCTTGGAACTGAGAAGAATTTTGTTTATACTTTTTACGGAAGACCTGGAATTTCAAAAGGTCTTGAGTATCTGCTTAAGGCAGTTCCTGAAATATCTTCGAGAATTCCAAATGCAAAATTAATGCTTATTTTGAGCAAAAGCCCGAGAAGAAGATATGACTTGATTATGAGGATGATTAAGGAGATGAAAATCTCAGACAGGATAATTATCGTCGAGCCTTTGTCTCATGATGTTCTTCCGAATTATCTTTTTGCATCTGATTGTGTTGTTGTTCCTTCTCTTACTGAAGGGTTTGGATATGCTGTTGTTGAGAATAATGCTCTTGGAATTCCTGTTGCGGCATCTAATACGACTTCAATTCCAGAGGTGATTTCAGAAAAGTATGTTTTGTTTGAGCCGAAAAATCCAAAGGCAATTGCAAAGGCTGTTGTTGATATTTCTAAGGGAAAATTCTCGTCGGGAAAACTGAAGAAGTTTACTGTTTCAGAGAATATCAGAAATTATTTAAACCTGTATAGAGAGCTTTTATTAAAATGAAAGATGTTCAGAATGTGAAGATTGAAACCTATCCAAAAGTTTGGGGAGAGGAGCATTGGATTGTGAATAAGGAATATTGTGGGAAGAAGCTCGTCCTGAAAAAAGGGTTTAGGTGCAGTATGCATTTTCATAAGATTAAGGATGAGACTTTTTATGTGATTTCAGGAAAGGTTTTGATTGAGCTAGGAACGAAAAAATGGATATTGAATCCGTTTGATGCTGTGCATATTCCGATTGGGGCAAAGCATAGATTTACAGGTCTTCTTGATTCTGAGATTATTGAGTTCTCGACGCATCATATCGAGGATGATTCTTATCGCGTAACACAATCTGAGAAGGTTTCTGATGAGGAGTTTGCTGAATTGATGAGGGAGTTTTGCTGAAAATTGAATATATTCTCTTTGTAAATCTCTAAATATAAAACTTATAGGTTATCTCCTTTATCTAAAACTTAAAAATAAACTAAAATAGAAAATCCACTACTTTATTTTTTTCATATTCTGAACAATTCTCTCAATCCTTTCTGTTCCTTTATAGTGCGCATCAAGGAAGCCCTGAAAAGCAGCTTCCGCTAATCTTCCGTCTTCAAGCCAGTAATAAAGCCAGTCATTTACAAATTCAGGATTTTCTTGTATAAATCCAGAGCCGATATGCTCGAGCCATTGAAGATTGAATTTCTCATGGCTGCCGACAGGAGGAGCCATTATTATCGGCAATCCTAATGCAGTATAAAATGAAAGTTCGCTTGGCTTTGTCCATAGAATATCTGTTGTGTGAAGTGCATCATTGAACGCAGAAAAATATCCCTTTTTATCGAGGGAGAAGATAATCTTTATCTCTTTTCCAAGATGCTTATTCATGCCGATTTTTTTTATCTCTTCTTCAAAATAATTCTTTACGCCAAGCCTTGTGCCTGCTGAAAGGTT
>CAZXRI010000188.1:0-2523 GCA_964642765.1 uncultured Methanosarcinales archaeon
GCAAGAGGTAACATCCTGAACCTTGCGCAGATGGCAGCTTGTGTCGGACAGCAGGCATTAAGGGGAAAGAGAATTGATAAAGGATACAAAGGAAGGACATTGTCGCATTTTAAAGAAGGTGATTTAAGCCCTGATGCAAGAGGATTTGTAAGCAATGGGTTTAAGGCTGGATTAAATCCGCATGAGTTCTTTTTTGGAGCAATGACAGGAAGAGATTCATTAATGGATACTGCATTAAGAACTCCGAGAAGCGGTTATTTGTATCGAAGGCTTGCAAATGCAATGCAGGACTTGAAGGTTAATTATGATGACACTGTAAGAGACGCATCTGGAAAAATCATCCAGTTTAAATACGGAGAGGATTCGATTGATGTGTCAAAGTCAGAAAACGGTGTCGTGAATGTTGACAAGATTATTTCGACTGTCAAATAACATGAAATAATATGTGGTGATTCAAATGAGCGATATTTACAAGGAATATGAGGACATAATCCCGCAGAGCATTATTGATGCTGTCAAGGAAGGGGTTTCTGAGAACATTTCCCAGACAAGGCTAAAGAAGATTCTCGATACTGCTGTTGTTGAGTATGGCAAAGCAAAGGTTGAGCCAGGAGAATCTGTTGGATTGGTTTCTGCTGAATCTATCGGTGAACCCGGAACTCAGATGACTCTGAACACGTTCCATTTTGCAGGAGTTGCTGAAATGAACGTTACTATGGGACTGCCGAGAATCATTGAAATCCTCGACGGAAGACAGAACATTTCAACTCCTATGATGGAGGTTTATCTGAAAAAGCCTTATTCAACAGGAACAGATATCAGGAAGATTGCACTTCAGATAAAGGAAACAAAGGTTCAGGATATTGCTCTTGAGATTTCAATTAAGCAGCTCCAGTTCCTTGAAGTTAAACTTGATAAGGAGAAACTGAAAGAGCTTGGAATTACTGATGCAAGCCTTGATAAGGATATTTCAAAGGGATTAAAGGGATTCACACTTAAATTCGAGGGAGATTATCTTACTATAAAGGCAAAGTCAAAGGAAATTACTGTGAATGAGGTTTACAAGCTGAAGGAAAAGCTGAAAGGCATTCATGTAAAAGGCGTTAAGGGGATTCATCAGGTTCTTCCTGTCAAGAGAGGGGATGAGTATGTTATTATTACAGCAGGCTCGAATCTTTATGATGTTCTTTCGCTTGAATTTGTAGATAGTACAAAGACAACAACTAATAGTGTTCTTGAGATTGCTGATGTCCTCGGCATTGAGGCGGCAAGGCAGGCTGTTATTAACGAGGTTTTCAAGGTTATCGAGAGCCAGGGATTGAATGTTGATATAAGGCATATTATGCTTGTTGCTGATACTATGTGTGTTTCTGGTTCTGTGAGAGGGATTACTAGATACGGAATTGTCAGCGAGAAATCTTCTGTTCTTGCAAGGGCTTCATTTGAAACGCCGATTAAGCACATTATCAATGCTTCGCTTGTCGGAGAGGTTGATCATCTTGATTCTGTTGTTGAGAATGTGATGCTTAACCAAACCATTCCGATTGGAACAGGAATGCCGATTCTTGTGATGAAAGGCAAGAAGTGATATACAGGTAAATTAAAATGGCAAAGAAAGAAATTGCGGACAAGAATATTCAGGAGATTAAGAAGCTGTTTAAGTCAGATGAGCTTGTGATTGGAACAGAAAGGACTGTCAAGGGTATCAGGCAGGGAAATGTTAAGAAGGTTTTTCTGGCTTCAAACTGTAATGAAAAGGTAAAGAACGATATTAATTATTATAGTTCTATTACAGGGTTTGAGGTTGTTCAATTGCCTTATCCGAATGAGGAGCTTGGAACTATGTGTAAGAAGCCTTTTGCGATATCTGTTATTTCTATTTTGAAGGGCGGGAAGTAAGCTGAAGATGTCAAGATATGTTTTGAACCAGACAGCTATTAAATATCTCTCGCTGTTTGAGTCTGTTACAAACAGTAAGGTTAAGGATTGTTTTATCGAGCAGGATAACCAGATTGTTTCTGAGAGTTTCTTGCCTAATCAATTTAGCCAAAGCCAGCAGGATAACCAATCTAACCAGCAATCTGTTAGTGAGAGGGTTGTTTTTGTTATTGAGGAAGCGCAGGCTGGTAAGGCTATTGGCAAGCATGGAAGGAATATTAAGCTTGTTGAGAATATGATTAAGAAGCGTGTGAAGGTTATTGAGTTTAATCCTGAGATTTCGCAGTTTATCAGGAATGCGCTTTATCCTGTTCAGGTGAATGAGATTAAACTCGACGGAAAGATGGTTTTTATTGTTGAGCCTGACAGGAATAATAAGAGAGTTCTCCTCGGAAGAGATAGCAGGAATATTAAGTTCCTGGCTGAGCTTGTGAAGAGGTATTTTGATATTGATGGCATTAAGGTTGTTAATGAGATTGTGGATAAGAAAGTTGTGTGATATGTTTTAGGATATTTCTATTAATAAAAAGCCTCTGGTGAATTAAATAATTGCAGTTAATATTTGTTCTATTCAATAATTTCAGG
>CAZXRI010000189.1:0-2513 GCA_964642765.1 uncultured Methanosarcinales archaeon
ATAATCCAGATTATTCACAACAATGCTTTTAACCTTCTCCATGGCTTTGTTGAGGAAAAAATAGTAAACCCCCTCGATAAATTTATTCCTGAGATTTAAGTCGCAGTGATATGTAACAACAATCTTTTCTTTTGGAACAGCTTTAGCAGCAAGCCAAACCTCAAACATAGGAGCATGAAGATTCACCATGTCATTATCTCTCGATAATCTCCTCAATTCAGAAACAAAAGTCGGCATGATTACACCTTTAGATATTTTCATCAAGACAGGGATTCTTCTGATAATAACCCTATTCACTGTCTCATTTTCATGCAAATCCCGTCTGAATCTGGATGTAAGGACAGTAACCTTATGCCCCCTCTTAGCAAGCCCTTCAGCAAGAATCTTAGCATACTCTGACATTCCGCTTTTGTATGGGGAATAATATGTTGTTACAATCAGGATGTTCATCACTAATTTGATATTTTCATAAATTAAAAAACCTTCTAATTTGAGCTTCCTCTTTGGATGCCAAATTTGTCAAAAACCATCCATCATAGATGGATGGCATGAAGGGGCTATGCTCCTCTATCCTCATCTTGCTGGATGGTGGTGCTGATAAATCCTGTTGGATTTATGACACATCTTCGTTATCACTCAGATGTTTTTGAGCATGCTCAGGAATATACTACTGGTTTAATTAATCTGTGGTATATTCCTGACATATTAAAATCAGGCAAATCACCTTTGGGTTATGGATAATCAACAAATAATTGCTCGAACTCTCGATGATATAATGCACAATTATCCCTACAATATCATGGCTTCTGTTTATCGGCATGCTGAACAGCAGGTTGATAATACTCTCGGCGGGAACTGCATTGATATGTCGAGGAGAATAGCAGAAATACTTGGAGAGCATGATATAGAAACATCTTATCTTAGGTCATTTCCGCAAGAAGGGGATAGATTCGGAAGGCATTATGCAGTTTGTGCAAAAGATGGGGCTGACTTATTTTATCTGGATGCAACACTCTTAATGAAGAAACCTGTAAACCTTGCTCATGCTGTTAACAATGATTCACATTCTGTATGTGTTGATGCTTATCCTTTATCTCAGACTGTTAGTTTAGGATACAATCCTCACAGGCACTTAATGGCAGTTTCCAGAAGTATAAGAATCGGAGGAATACTCACTCAAAACAGAACATTGTATGAATTTGACGTTAATCAGCACTATGAACTTCCTGAACATACAGAAGATTGGTTTATTTACCATCCAGAGCAGAAGAATCTCTTCATTATGGTTTTTGAGACGGAAACAGAAAGCACAATAATGCTTACTTATTCTGTAAATAATGCTCGGAAAATGTCTCCAAGCAAAGAGCATCTCAAGGTAAGAATAAGTCATGGTAAATTAGTAGATTGCGGACAGAACCCAGTGTTGTTTGTGGAAGGGCTTCGCAGAATGTGCAATGTTTTGCACTGCTCTCCTGAATCTTTGAAAGAATTTATGCTCGAAGGAGTCAGGCTTTACAGGAAAAACCTGCCAAATTATAATGTAAGGGTTAACAACTAAAAGATTTCAAAGCTTTGGTAATTAATGTTTGCAAGCAATTCCTGAGCAATCTTCTTTGCTGTTTCTTTATTTTTCCCATCTGAAAAAACAATCCGCCAAAGTGTTCCTCTTTCTGCCTCTCTTATCTCATCCAATCCAAGGCGGTTCTGCAAAACATTCATAAGAGAATTGTCCTGCATTGTTTCCTTCACAAGCACAAAAACCTCATCTGAATCATGCCTTAACTTCTCATCTTTTCTCTTTACTCTCGGAATATGCTTATTTGCATTAACAAGAATATCAACCTTCATAATCTTCTCCTTGAAAACATCAAAATCCCCGTCGAAACTGAACAAAAAATAATCCATTCTCTCAAGAGACTTTACAGTCGAGAATCCCATTCTCTCCAAAGTATGAAATGCAGTAATTGCCGTCGTATCAGGAATTTTCAATCCGACTAAAAGTTCAGCTTGGTTCATTTTAATTAGATGTACATGGAGAGAAATTTAAATATATTGTTTTCAATATTACCTACAAACCAAAACATTAATATACAGGTATCAACATGTATATCCATAATTGAAGATATTTACTTTGAAGGTAAGCTCATTGTAATAAAAGTCCATGCAATCAAAAGAGCAAGGGAAAGAGATATTGCCTTTCCAGACCAAGTTTACAATGTTATTCAGACAGGCAAAGTAAAAAGATTTGGAAAAAACTACCTCAAATTCACCAAAAGAGGAAAGCATGGCTCGGTTATTTGTGTTGGAGAAGATTTAGGTCATTGCATCATTATAAAAACAATAGAACGGGGTAATTAAAATGAAATGTGCAATCTGTCAAAAAGGAACAATGGAAAAAGTAAAAGATAGAATGGAACAGGATGGAATAGAGTTTGAAGCCTACAAATGCTCTGAATGTGGAGAGGAAATAATGACTATGCCTCAGTTGAAAGTTTTAGCTAATAAATACAGAA
>CAZXRI010000190.1:0-2500 GCA_964642765.1 uncultured Methanosarcinales archaeon
ACAGTCGGAACATATCCTTCAATAAGCGGATCATTGGACTTTATTCTCAACTCAAGAGGTGCAGAAATAGACTTTTCATTCGACAAAGATTGCATAAAAACATCAATCTGGTAATTCCCGACTAATGTAACTTTAAGCGGATCAAGAAATACCTGAATTGTCCTCGAAGACTTTGCAGGAACCTCAACATGAATTGGATTCTGGAGAGGCACTATTTTGATGTCCCATAATGGGTAAGCAAGAGTATAAATCCTGAACTCATCAGCAGTATCCTTATTGTTCACAAGTGTAAGATTAAATATAGCATCCTCTTCAACACCTATCTTATCTTTAATCGGCAAAACCTTCAACTCAAAATCATCCTTGGCATAGACAGTTATAGCCTGAAGAAGCATCATAATTATCAGGGATAATACTACTACCTTTAGAAAACCAATTTTTTCGCCCTGCATTTAACCGATAACACCAATTGCACAAACAGGATTACTTATATTTAAATGTTGTTGTTATTCGACGGATTATGTCATTGAAATCAAGTAATCAAAAGATTTGTTTCTCTTGAGTAAAGCTTTTATAGTTTAGGCAATTGATGGCATATTTAATTCAGTTTGGGGGTGTAGTAATGAAAAAAGGGATTAGTTTAAGGGATATAGTTAATAATGTTAATAATCGGTTTAGGCAAATTTTTCTGCTGACAATATTTATCAGCATCTTGGCAATTATCAGTTTGAGTGCTATGGCGGCTATTTCAAGCCTTACAGTTGTAAACCCGAATGGCGGGGAATATTTCGCAGGGCTTAAGAATTTCAGCTGGTCATTTGAAGAAACCAATACAAATGGGTTTAGGCTCTCTATAATTGACTACACTAATCCAAGCAATGGTATAGAGACTGTTATTACAACTGACACAGCACCATCAGTAGGAACATATACTCAGGTTAATACTGCACTTTTTTCTGATAACTCAAATTATAAGATATGGGTTAAGGATAATGATGGAGGCATTGAAGATGTTTCAGATAACATATTCACAGTAGATAACACAGCTCCTGTTATAAGCACACCCCAGATTGTTTATCCTAATTCCCAGCAAAAAGCAAAGGATGGAAATGAATTAACAATAAATGTCGATATTACTGACGCAACAGCTGGAGTTTCATCTGTTGTATTGGATGCATCTGAGCTTAATTCTTCAGGAGGCTCAAGCAGTATTGTAATGAATAATTCTGGAGGAGATACTTATTCTGCGCAGGTTACTATATCATATACAGGCGATTCTGACAGGACAATAAGGGTTAATGCAACAGACAATGCAGGAAACAAAAATACAAACACAGCAACTGTTTCAATAGATAATACTGCTCCAGCAATTACTTCAATCACAACCAAGGATACAAATTCCGACGGAAATGTTGAGACAGCAACAATTGTTTTCAGCGAGGATGTTCTTGATTCATCTTTTGATGCTGAGGATTTCAGTATTGATAGTATCCCTGCAAATTCAATCTCAACAGGCGAAACTGAGAATGATAATCTATTAGATGTAATTCTCTCGACGGTAATATCAGGCACAGATGTTAAGAATGTTACCTATACTCAAGGCGCAGGAACTGATTTGGCCGGAAACCTTCTTGCATCAGTCGCAAGCGGTGATATAACAGAATCAGATGGTGCATCTCCTGTTTTGATTTCTGCAATAACAAGAACAAAGACAAGGATTGATGTTATATTCAGCGAGATTCTTGATGTGGATACACTAACCCAGACTGATTTTGCAGTTAGCGATGAGAACATATCCTTAGCTACAGTAAGCGAGACTAACATTACATTAACAGTTTCAGAGATGACAACAAACTCAACTTCTTCTGTAACATACACACAAGGGAATTTGGCTGACGGTGACGGTGATGGTGATGGAAATCTTGTTGAAACAAAAACAGTAACTTCATCCGACGGCATTTCTCCTGAGATTGTTTCTGCTGTTGCATCAGACGGGACAATTGGAAAAGATGGAATTGATTCTGATGATTTCGTTACTTTGGTTTTCGGCGAGAATACAAATCAATTTGCAATTACAGGAGCTAATATTGATTCTGTTCTTCCTCTTAATGATGTCAGCCATGTCTGGGTTAATGATACAAACAATATTACATCTGCTGTCTGGCAGGATGCAATGACATTGAAAGTAACTTTGGCAAAAGGAAATGCAACGCCAACAATATCCGTCGGAGACAAAATTACTCCAAGCAATGCAATAACTGATTCAAGCGGTAATGCTATGGCTGGAAATTTTACTTTGCTCGGAGGAAATTTTAATGACTTGATTGCGCCTAATGTATTATCTATAAGAACACAAGATAACAATACAAACGGAAAGCTCGACAGGATTATCATAAATTTCGACGAGAGCATGGATAATAAAATAACTTCAACAGAAGGGTTTACTGTTTCTGGATATGAAATTGATGAAGATGGTAATTGGAGCACAACAACTTATACA
>CAZXRI010000191.1:0-2493 GCA_964642765.1 uncultured Methanosarcinales archaeon
GCTCGATAGGCATTACAATCCCAAGCGAGGTTGTTGAAAAGGCAAAAATAAAGGAGAACCGAAAAATCCGTTTTATAATTATCGAGGAGGATACACCCGCAAAAAGAACATTTGGCTTGCTTAAAGGATGGAAAAAGCCAACTCCTGAGATAATAAAAGAGATGAGAGAAGGAAATTGGGATGAATGAGGCAATTAATTTTTATTTTTTTGATACCTACGCAATAATTGAAATACTAAAAGGCAATCCGAATTATGATAAGTATAAAGACGTAAAGCAGTTTGTTTCTGTGTTCAATCTTGTTGAATTGCATTTGCATATTACCAGAGAATTCGACGAGAAATTGGCAGATGATTTGGTTGATGAATATTCAAGATGTGTTATTGATTTTAATTTTGCGGATATAAAAGAAACAACAAAACTAAAAATAGAATATGCAAAGAGAAAGATTTCTATTCCCGATGCAATTGGCTATGCTATTGCAAAAAGATTAGGCATTAAATTTCTTACTGGCGATGAAAAGTTTGAGGATTTTGACAATGTTGAGTTTGTTAAATGAAATCCCACCATCAAGCAGGTCTTTGCTGTGTTTGCGACATCATTTCTTGTATTGCTGATTGATAACCTCTCCTGAAGTCATCACTCGGACCTTTTTTTGCGTCTGATGCATTTTTTGCATCTTCAGAGGTTTTCTTCCATTCATCTGCATATCCATAACTATTAACTGCTGGCGTATAAGGATGAATTACCATATCTTTCGTAGTCTTCCATCTTTCATCGAGAGCTTTTTTGGATTCCTTATATTTATCAGAATCATGCTTGGCAAAAAGCCCGGAATATTTTTTATAGAAATCTTTTATTGTTTGTATTGGCCTTGTAAGTGCATCGAGGAATGGTCTTACTCTTTTTTTATATCCAACCTCAAAAGGATGAGTTATATCAGTGTAAAGCTCTTTTGTTAAATACGAGCCTGTTCCATATCCGAGAATTGCTCCTGCAATTGCCGGAATAATTCCAAGTGGACCTGCTAACAAGGAAGCTCCTGCTGTTGCAAGCGTATAGCCACCCAATAAACCACCTGCAATGCCTAAAGTTCCCTCGACATGAGGAGGAATCCAGTCACTTGCCCAATTATTGATATCATTACCAACAGATCTAATCTGCTTAACAGGAGTATGTTTAACAATATAATCAAGGCTTTTTCCAAAATTACTGTCTTGACCTAAATCTCTCTTTGAGCCAAGGACTCTATCCCAATATTTCTTCTTTGCCTCTCTTGTATTATTTTCATTCTGGGCTATGCTCTCAGGTGTTCTTGCCATGTTATTACTACCAAATGATTACATTAATATATAAACCTTTCGGAAATTGCAGGATTGAACTGATAAACCTCAATCAAAATCCCAATCAAAATGTTTAAATAGTAGGTGAAATAGCTTTCACGTATGATAGATTCATTCATTGTAACATCGAGAGAAACACTCGAAGCAAGTCTTGTTGTGGGCATAGTTCTTGCTTACCTGCACAAGACAAACAACCATCATTTTAAAAAAAGCGTATATTACGGAATAATCGCTGGCATTGCAGCAAGCATTCTGGCAGCAATTCTCTTTATATCATTAGCAGGTGATTTTAAAGGATTTGCTGAGCAGCTTTTCGAAGGAACAACAATGCTTCTCGGAGCAGCACTAATTACAACCATGATATTCTGGATGCTCAGGCAGAAAAACATCTCAAAGGAAATCGAGAGCAAGGTCGAGAAGCAACTTCATCTGTCAAAGCCAATATTCTCGCACATAGGGATATTCACACTTATATCGGTTGCTATCCTGAGGGAAGGTGTAGAAACAGTAATCTTCCTTAATGCAATAAATTATGCAAGCGGGATAAATTTTCTCGGCGGGACAATCGGGATAATATCAGCAATTATCGTCGGGTACTTGTTTTTCCTCTCATCAAAAAAAATAAACCTCAGAATATGGTTCAACACAAGCAGTGTTCTGCTGATTTTGTTTGCAGCAGGGCTTACAGCGCATGGAGTTCATGAATTAGTTGAGGCAAACATTTTACCGCCTATAATCTCTCCTGTCTGGGACATCAACCCAAAAGTAAATGCTGATGGAAGCTTTCCATTATTGCATGAGAATGGATTGGTCGGAAGCTTCATGAAAGGGCTTTTCGGATATAACGGAAATCCTGATTTGATTGAGATAATTGCTTATCTGCTTTACTTTGGAATAATTTTTATACTCTACAAAAAACTGATTTCTCGGGCAGAAGAAGCTGAAGAAAAAATACCAGCACAGCAAACGCCACAGAAAGATGCTTGATAAACTAGGAGATTCTTTAAGGGGAACACTGAAAAAGATAGCAGGCTCAATTTTCATAGACAAGAAAGTAATTGATGAGCTTGTCAAAGAACTGCAAAGAGCATTGCTTCAGGCTGATGTTGATGTAAAGCTCGTCTATGAATTGGCAAAGAGAATAAAAGAGG
>CAZXRI010000192.1:0-2462 GCA_964642765.1 uncultured Methanosarcinales archaeon
TTATTTATATGCGAATCCAGAAAATACTCAACTAGCTTAGGAATAAACTTCCCCTTATACGGATGCAATCTATGAACATGCTTTGTTGTGTCTGCTTCTCTTAAATGAGCAAAAGATAATGCCCAATTCAAGTCATTTCCCAATGCCCTTTTCCATTCCTCCTGCTTTTTGATTATATGCTCATCAAGATATCTTTTTAGCTCGCCCAAATTAACCCTAATCTTCCTTTCTTCGTCGGAATATTTCCTTATCCTTGCATATTGAATTAGATAACTGATGCTGGAAGGAGTTACAGACCTTTCTAAATAATTGGTAGCCCATTCTGACGCTTGATTCAAGGATAAAAATTCCTGACTCTGGCTTATACTCTGATTCATTTCCCATTCCTCAATTTTTCCTGCATAAAGACTTCAATGCTCCTAGATAATGCAATTGCATTCTTTTTGCAAAAATCTTTATATTTTTCATATACCCTTTCATCAAGACTTAAAGTTACATTCTTCTGCGCCATTTTACCCCCTCAAATGAATACAAATGTATCTAAATGAGTTAATATTTAAATCTTACGCAAGCATTTGTCCTGTGGATAGTTAAATCCCCACAATGCCGCAATGTTTAAATAAAATCTTCTTATACATATTCCTGAATGAGATTACACCAAATTATCGTCGGCATTGACCCAGGCTCAACAATAGGGTATGCTGTTCTTGATTTCTCTGGAAACATTATCGAGGTTGGCTCTGAGAAGAATTTCCCGATAAATGAGTTAATCACAAGGATAATCTCCCTCGGAGATCCAATCATTGTCGGAACAGACAAGAAAGTTGTGCCTTATTATGTTTCCCAGTTTTCAACCAAAGTCGGCTCAAAAGTTATCCATCCGAGAAAAGACCTTCTTGTTCAGGAAAAAAGGATTCTAATTGCGGATTTCAAGAAGAACAATGCACATGAGATGGATGCACTTGCATCAGCAAGATTTGCCCTCAGGGAAATATCGCCAATGCTCGAGAGGATTAACAAGTTTGCAGGGATTTATGACAAGCATGAAATAAAGGATGAGATTACCAAGATGGTTTTTCTTGACGAGATATCAATTAAGAATGCTGCTGAAATGATTGAGGCAGAAAAATTGGCAGATGATACTAATAATACTGATGCAGATACTAAGCCCAAGATTGAGAAAGACAAGCACGAGGAGCTTAGGAGAAAAATCAGAGCATACAAGAATGACATTGGCCAGATAACATCATTCAACAAAAGGCTTTTATCGAGGATAAATGAGCTTGAGCAAAAGCTCGAGAGCAAATCGCAAAGCTCACAACAGAAAATTGACAGCAAACTTAAATCAGCAACTTATCTCAAAGAGCAGAAAATAAATACGCTGATGAGAATGCTCGACGAGAGAAACAGGATTATCTCATTCCAGAAAAAATCCCTCGACAGAATGAATCTTATTCTCTCTGATATTCAGAACAAGGTTGTCATCAAGAAACTTCCTAATCTCAGATACCACACATATGAAACATACAATAAAATGCTTGGAATTAAGAAGGGAGATATTCTTTTTGTCGAGCAGCCGAATGAATCCAATCCTGATATTGTCCAGAAACTGAAGGATATTGTTGAGATTATCATTTACCGCACTCCTCCTTGGGAATCAACAAGGAAACTGCCTTTTGTGTTTATTGATTGCACAGAATTTGAATTTGCCGAGACAGAACTCTTTTGCGCTGTAAGCAGGGAATCATTCGACAAGGTAATCAGAAGCAGGAATTTTATAGAGAATATCGTCGAGAATTACCGCAAGTCAAGGATTAATGCTGAGGAAGGTCGCTATACTTAATCCTGTATTTATTCCCAGTAATAGGGTTAATGCAATGCAGCTCTTTTCCAATGTGGTCAACCCTCACTGTCTCATCCCGATAGGAAATCATGTCTCCTTTCTTAATCCCGCGATAGCGGTAAAGGACATTAACACGGTAAATATTCTTGCTTGTCATCCTGTCCTGAGAAAAGTGCTCCGGAGAAGCTTTCATCTCTCCTCCAAACCTTGACTGCAAATCCCTGCCGAGCTTCAGGAGAAATCTTCTCGATGAAATAAACATATCAACCCCGCCGCTGACTTTCATGACTTTTGAGACAAATATGCTTCCATCCTCGGGAAATTGTGAATTTATGTAGTCTTTTATCTCCTGCGTATGATTCCTGAGCTGAAGGACACCCTCAAAATATTTCGAATGCCTCGGGTTTTTGTCTGAATTGACCATAATTAAATGCAAAATCAAAAACTATATAAATAAGTTGTGCCACAAAAACAAGTAAATCACACAAAGACTAAAGGGGACTTTTATTTGCTGATTCTTATTTTTTTATTCTTTGAATTAATGTCATATAATAAACGCCGTATATTTTTAATATAATTATGGCGTTTACTTATACCTCAGAATAGTATGAGGAGGTGC
>CAZXRI010000193.1:0-2451 GCA_964642765.1 uncultured Methanosarcinales archaeon
GATTATTCTTGTAGATGACAGCATTGTAAGGGGAACAACAACAAAGCAGATTGTCAAATTCCTAAAAACAAAAGGAGGCGCAAAGGAAGTCCATCTCAGGATTACATGCCCGCCAATAACTGGTCCTTGCTATTATGGAATTGACATGTCCACTGTAACAGAGCTTCTTGTCCCGAAATATATCAAGGAGATAAAAGCAGACGGCAAGATTCTTCCTAAAGAGATTCTCGATAAAATCGCCCAAGATTTAGGAGCAGACTCTCTGGTATATCTGCCTATAGATGGGCTTTCAAAAGCAATCGGCATTCCAAAAAATGATTTATGCCTTGCATGCCTTAATGGAGATTATCCAACAGAATGCGGCAAGCAGTTCTATGCAGAGAGCCTCGATAAATTCAACAAAGGAGTCAAGGAAAACTCAAGAGCTTATCAGTGCTGAATTTTGACATTACGATTATTTTTATTGGTGATGATATGGAATCAGGCAAGAAATGGATTGTAATAAGTATTATCTTTTTTATTTATCTTGTTCTGGCAGCTTTATCTTTCGGATTATGGCGAACATATAGAATTAGTGATTTAGTGTTTAGTTCATTACTTCTTACATCTGCAATTTTGTTAGTTGGGATTGGAAATATAATTGTAAAATAATATATTCTAATGGGATTTTTATTTGCTCAGCTTCTTAACAACAGAAATTAATTCCTTCTCGGAAATATCGCTCCTTATTCCAGTAAGACAGAAATGCGTCCTAGATGCCATATATTCCAACTCGGAAATTTTTCCGATAATCTTATCAAATTTAGGAATGGGTGTAATCTTTTTTCTCTCGCAGATTTCATGAATATCATAAAAGCCGATTGTCTTAATCTTAGATTCCTCCAAAAAGACATTCAAGAATTTCTTCAGCTTATCCTCGCTAGTTTTTTTCATCATCTCTTCAACAAGCTTATTATCCCACAAATCACCGAGCCACAACAATCCAGCATTACCATCCATCCCATGCTGAGAAAGAACTTTATCCGTCTGCTCTTTCGACACAAAACACCTGAAATAAACACGGTAATAATGCAAATCATGATAACTCAGCAAAGGAAAAAGAGCAGCATGATATTGCGCTCCAACAAGCTGAACCTTCCTAATCAAAATCCTCACTGCAGTTTCATGCATGCACGAATCCCGTCGAGGAATAGCCCAATACTTCCTTATGCATGCATTTTTTGATGTTCCTGCAAGAGCAGCAGTATCAGTTGCAGTAACAGCAAGATAACCATGATTTCTCAGAGCTTTCATGGAAGAATCAAGAAATGGATTTGGCGTTCCAAACGGGTCAATGTCAATATAATGGAACTTTCTCGACGACAAAAGAAAGATGTTCGCATCAGTATTCCTTATTATAACCTTCTTTGCTTTATCAGAAGAAACATTGCTCAGCTTAATATTCTCAGCCATTGCCTCAGCAGCATCCATATCACGGTCATTCATCTCAATACTCTCGACCTTATCATCAGAAAGCTCTTTAAGAAACCTAATCCCTCTTATGCCGGTAGCTTCCATCGGCAATCCAACCCGAAGATTCTTTTCAGGAATAGCATCAAGAAACAAAACAGCAATATCCCTGTTCAGCTTCATGGCAGGATTATAGAATACTTCCATCTCAGACGAGATTTTCTCTGTTTTCTCGACTTTAACTTTTGCTGAGCCTTCATTAATTATCTGGTGCATTTAATTCAGAAGCTATTTCAGTCTTAGAGTTTCCAAGTTTCTCGGCGAAGCTGTCTCAATCTTGAACATCTTATGAATTGAACTTGCCAAATCCAAACATCTTGAACTTTCTCCGTGATTAACAATAACCTTCTTAGGCTTAGGATCACACCTGTAAATAAAATTCAAGAGCTGCTTCCTGCTTGAATGCCCTGAAAAACCTTCAATTGTCAATACCTGAAGCTTAATAGGAATAATCTCATTCTTTCCTGTAAAATTCACAGAAACCTCTTTATCTCCCCGCTGAATCTTTCTTCCCAAAGAGCCTTCACCCTGATAAGAAACAAACATCAGTGCATTATTAGGATTATCAGCAAGATGCCGCAGATACTCAACACTTGGACCGCCTTGAAGCATACCGCTTGTTGCAAGAATAACACAAGGGCCAATCTCCTCGACAACCTTCATCCTTTCCTTCTGGCTTCCAATATCCTTGAAAATATCAGAAAGAAAAGGATTATCGTCCTTATGGAATATCCTCTTCCTAATTGTATGGCTCAAAAATTCCGGATAAGCAGTATGAATTGCAGTAATATCCCAAATCATTCCATCAACATAAATCGGAAACTTATCAAGCATGCCCTGCATCATCATTGACTCGAGAATAACAGAAACCTCCTGAGCCCTTCCAGAACCCAGGACAGGAACAAGCACTTTTCCTCCGCGTGAAATTGTCTCCTTGATAAG
>CAZXRI010000194.1:0-2438 GCA_964642765.1 uncultured Methanosarcinales archaeon
CTGAAAATTTGCCGTCTGTAACAGATGTTGATGAAATCTCCTTGCCGTCTGCATGTATTGATATTCTTGTTCCTGATACAGCGGGCTTTTCATTGATAACAGCATTCCCGCTTATAATCATAGGAAGCTCAGGCACAGCAAAAGCTGATACAGCTAAAACTATCAAAATAATTCCAAAAAGGAAAAAAATATTTGCAGGCTTTTTAGCAGACATTTGTATATTGCTGGTTTCCCGTCGGCAGGAATACCCAGTAACCTTCTCCTGTTTTCATTTGAGTAAATTCCTTTGTTGTTCCCTGTGTAGAATAAATCTCAAACCTATCAGACTGCTCATTATACCTCAGCACAAACAGGTTATTGTATACAGATGTCGGGAATGCATTGCTCACATTCTGATCCTGAGTGCACATATGCCCGATAAGGTTCCAGCCCTGTCCTAAATCAACAGTTGTCATGTCAAATCCAGGCGAGTCACCTTGGCCGCTTGTCGAGCCATAATTAAGTCCAGCATCTGTCCTGTTGCTAACCCAATATCCTTTCCCAGGCTGGATATTTGCAGGCTCTACCCACAGCTTGTTTAAGGAATCATATTCCCAGACACTTTCAGTTGTGCCGAATGCACTTGCAGTCGAGTTGTCAGAAAGTTTCTTAGGCACAGAAATAAGGTTCCATTCAGCATCATTTAACTCAAGAACCAAATCCTTAATTGCTGTTGTAAATATACTGCTCTGGATGCTGTTTCCTGCATTATCCTTAGCGATAAGATAATAGGTCAGAGTCATTGATGAACTCTGTGCAGGAATTGTTGCTGTATATTTGGAACTGGTGTTTGCCATAGACAGGCTGATTAAAGTCCCATTATTATAATACAGCTTTACATCAGAAGCATTTACACCGCTTGCCGAATCTGTTATTGTTGCATTTATTTCAAGAGCTATGCCAATCTCTCCGACGGTATAGTTGGTAATCTGCGAAATAGCCGGAGCAATTGAATCAATGATAAAATTATTGTCGCTGGAATCATCCCCGTTATTGCCTGCAGAATCATTTGCAGTAACCCTTACCTTTGCAGAGGTTGTATCAATGATTGGAACAGTCCATGAATAATTTCCGTCGTTAGCTTCGCTTTGTGCGATCAATAGCCAGCTTGTTCCGTTATAATATTCCAGCTTGATTGGATTTCCTGCGAGATTATCGTCGGTGGCTGTCCAGTTGATAATAAATGATGAGCCACCCTTCAATATCTCATTTCCATTAGGAGCAATTACCATTACAGCAGGATTTGTCGAATCAATAGTAAATTCATTGCTTGAACGATTTTGAGAATTTCCAGCAGAATCATCTGCTGTAACCATTATTTTTGCATTTGTTATATCAAGACTTGGAACAGTCCATGAATAGCTTCCGTCGTTAGCTTCGCTTTGTGCGATCAATAGCCAGCTTGTTCCGTCATAATATTCCAGCTTGATTGGATTGCTTGTGATATTTGAGTCGCTTGCTGACCATGCAATATCAAATGATGAGCCTCCCTTTAATATCTCATTCCCATCAGGAGCCGATACAGAAACACTTGGGTTTGTTGTATCAATCACAAAACTTCCTCCTGAATTTGGTGCAATATTATTTGCAGAATTTCCGCTTGAATCAATTCCTGTTAAAGTTACAGTTGCAGTTCCGTCGAGATAACTGCTTCCGGCTGCAGAATTTACTGTATATGTATAAGTGCATCCTGTTATAAACGGAGTTGTGCATGTTGTTGTAACAGCCTGAATAATATATGTTGAGCCTTGCTGGTTAATGCTGATGTTCGGAATAACAGCAAGATTTTCTGTTGCATTAACTTCTATAACAAGACTGCCTGCTTTTACAGGAGATGCTTTGTCATAGGCAACATTGAATTGAGGAGAAATGCCGTCGGAAGCTGTAATTGTACCAGATGTGATGCTATTCCCATTTAAATCAAGAATTCCATTGCCGTCTATAGATATAGTAGGCATTGAATCTGTATTTGAAAAAGAGTCATTTAGTGTCAATATAAGTGTAGTCACATTCTTGGCTTTTGAAAGATACTTAAAATTATCATTGTCGTCTACAATTATAATATCTGAAACTGCAACAGATCCTGAATTAAATTCCTCGCTAAACGCAATGATTACTTTATTTGTTTCACTGTTTCCGCCAGATAAAGAACTGCCTGTAATAGCAGATACTAGTGCAGGAGGCGCAGAATCAGTTTCAGTAATTGCTCCTGAAGAAACACTTCCCAAATCATTTCCTGCTGTTGATGCATCTGTTAAATCTCCTATACCATCATAAGTAACATCAGGTATTGCGGATGTATCATAGCTTGTTAATTCTGTCAAAATAATCGCAAAAGTATCGTTTGTATAAGTTGTTGTGCTCCATGTTCCATCTTCATCAATTTCATATCCTGAAAC
>CAZXRI010000195.1:0-2390 GCA_964642765.1 uncultured Methanosarcinales archaeon
AGCTCTGAGGAGATCTGCATATATTGTCAGAGCATAATGTTGTTCCAGACGGACAACCACAAGGTGATTCGTCTATTAAACTATCACAATCATTATCAACACCATCAGAACAGATTTCCTGTTTTCCTGGATTCACATTAGCATCATTATCATTACAATCAACTGTTGCTGTTGAAATCAGCCATGTTTTGCCGCTCTCTGTAACTGATGATGATGTTCCGCAAATCCCTTTGCCCGATGTGCTTGCTCGATATTCATCATTGTCATTATCTATATGATAGGTTGTACAAGTTGTTATACAATCAGAATTCTCGTCGCATGAGTCTCCATTTGGAAGTTTTGGCTTGCATATCAATGTAGCTGTTCCAGACTGGCAGATTCCTCCTGTACAAATATTGCTTGAGCAATCAGCAGGTGTATCACAACTGTTTCCTGAACTGCCTTTTGCTTGACAAATCGAGTTATAACAGCTTCCTGAACTGCATGCACTGTCTGATGAACAACTTGCACCATTTGCACAATTAGTTTCATCCACACTATCGCAATTCTGGTCAATTCCATCGCCGCAGGTGATTGTGGTTGGTGTGCATGCAGGCTTATCAGAACAAAATCCACGAGAGAAATCACAATAATAATTACAGTCCATTCGCCATGAACATAACAAATGAGGTCTATCGGCAGGGCATAGCGGATTATTATTAGAATACTGGAATAAATCAGCTGTATAAGTTCCAAAACAATTACCAAATAAATATTCTGAGCCTGTCGTATCTGAACAACCAGCGCCGCTTCCTCCTATTGTACCATAAGATACTGGCGACGGTTTAATTGAATCACAATATTCAGAGATAGTAGTTGCAGAAAAAACAGTCGGGACTTGATATAAGACGAGAATTATAATTAGAAAAATCCAGATATTCCATTTAATTACAGATGATTTTAATCTTAGCATCAATCACACCTTTGACTTATACGTTGAGTATCTGCCGTGCATGTTGTACCGTCGGGCTTTTTACATATCCCTAAAACAGCATCCCCTACCTCGTCGGGATTGCAGGTTGTTGTTGCGGCTAAAACGCATTGATTATCAATACAATTATTTCCAGCAGAACAGCTTCCGCATGTTCCACTGCATCCATCAGAGCCGCATTGCTTTCCTGAGCATGATGGAATGCATGTTGTGGGCGATGCCCTGCATGTCATTGGATGAGCAAGATTCCCTGTGTTGGTATCACAATATGAAGGCTCGCCAGTAGATGTAAAAAAGCAATCACCATTAGAATCACAATCTCCTCCGTCAGCAACTCTGTTTCTGCAAATGCCTTGATAACAACTGCCAAAAGAACATCCTGAATCAGAAGCACATTGAGCGCCATTCAGGCAGTTTGTCTCGTCTCCGCCAATGCAATCATTATCAATTCCGTCGCCGCAGATGATTGTTGAAGGCGAACAAGAAGATGTGCATTTTTTAGTTGTTCCGTCGCAATTATTAGATGTGCAATCTGGTGAACTGTCGCAAGAATTCCCGACGGAGACTTTACTGCCGCATATTCCTGCATTACAGCTTCCTGATGTGCATGCTGTATCAACTGTGCATTGCTTTCCATTTGAACAACCTGTATCAGGAGTTCCTGAATTGCAATCATTATTAAGTCCATCCCCACATATTTCTGATTTGCTTGGGTTAATAGCAGTATCATAATCAATGCAGTCATTTCCACCATTGACGCATGGTCTTCCAAAATAACTAGAAATCTCTGAATAACTCATAGAACTATCACAATATCCGTCGGAATCATCATCACATCCTTCATTTGCTTGACCATTACAATTATTATCTATTGCAGTATAGTCTGCGTCAACACCGACATCACAAATTTCAACTGCATCTGGATTAATTGAGGAAACTACATCATTGCAATCAGCAGAATTAGAAACATATCCTGCTAAGGCTGCACAGCTATCTTGATAATAATTTGCATCCCCAAAATCGTCTGTATCTAAATCTAGGAAATACCTGCTGCATGAATTTGGCGAACATGATTTTTCATTATCGCAGATACAGTAATATGCACAACCATAATCCGCTCCACCATTAATATCATAAATATATAAATTTGAACCTGAGCATTGATAAGTTCCTGGTGTATATCCTGCCAAAACTCTCTCAACAACATTAGTAATATCGCCGCAGGATGCACTAGAAACATATCCTGTAGGGGCAGTAGCAGTACAAAATGAACTGCATGATACAGAATATACTGAGAATAACGATATTAGAAAAAATGCAATTGACAGGATTATAATTAATGCCCGCTTCATTTTTGCGCCTCTGTGCATTTGAATGTTGTAATAAGAGATTGCTTTATTTGAGGGAACTTGCTATATTC
>CAZXRI010000196.1:0-1419 GCA_964642765.1 uncultured Methanosarcinales archaeon
GAGATATAAACTGATTTGTCGTTTATAACAGAAGCAACGTTTGAGAAATAAACATATTCAAACATGCAGTATGCTTTTCTTTTTGATTTTGCATATTGGTGGACTGAGATTTTGTCGTCTTTTATCAGGATGAGATGACCTGGTTCAAGTGTCTTGAATTCAGTAAAGCCGCAGTTTGATAAAGCGCTGCTTTCAGATGCTGCGAGAAATACACCGTCTTTTTCTGCATAGCATAATGGCCTTATTCCGAGAGGGTCTCTTGATATAACCATGTCTCCATAACCATTCATGAATGCTATGTTGTATGAGCCATCGAATCTCTTGCTCAGCCTTGAAAATACACCGACCATGTCAGGGCATTCATTTCCGAGAAGCTCTGTTGAAAGGTAATGCATGATTATTTCTGTGTCTGTGTCAAATGTGATGTGGTAGTCTCTTTTTTTTATCAACTCTTCTTTTAACTCTGGATAGTTTGCAAGATTTCCGTTGAATGCGAATGTGAACCACTTCCACAATCTTCCGTGCTTTCTTTCGAATGGCTGGGCATAGCTTTTGTCGTCTTTGCCTGCTGTTGAATATCTTACATGACCTATTCCTTTATTGCCTGAGAATTTCTTGAACAACTCAATACTTTTCAGCATACTGCTTGTCCTGAATACCTCATTGACAGAGCCAACATCCTTGTATGTCCTCAGGATTAGGTTTCTTTCATGATTGTAAGTTGATATGCCTGCGCTTACCTGTCCTCTATTTTGCATATTGAGAAGAAGCCTGTAAAGGTAGAATAGGCATCTGTTGTTAGAATCGCCATTGCCCTTGATATAGACTGCTGCAATGCCGCATTCTTCGTTTGTATCTTCAGGCATAAAAGAATGTAAAGAGTATATAATTTATAAATATTGCTATATTTAAAAAAGAAAATTTAAAAAAAGGAAAAAATCATCCGAAAACATTCTTAAGCCAGCCAACAAATCTCTGGACTGCACTTCTTGTTTCCCTTACTTCTCTGACTAAGTTAGTGCAGGCATTATTCGAGCAAAGGTTTGATTTGCATTCATAGTTTGAACTGCATGATGCACCATTTGGCTCCTGCTGGGTGAATTGTTTCGAGGATGAATCGCAGTATTGCGGAGTATTGTCTGTTACAATTCTTGTTCCTGCTGGAAGGCATGTGATGTCTTTCATGCATCCGTTGCATTCTCCTGAGCTTTCTTCTGATGAACCACTTCCGCCAGACTGTACGAGTGTATCATCTATCGGTACTGGCACTGGCTGTTCTGGAGTTACATGAGTTGTGCTAATTTCGCTTTTTAGATTTTCAAAAAGGCTATTTACATTTGTTTGCACATTTTGAACCTCCTGATTTATCTGGTTTTCTAAAGGAGCAATGTCGCTATCATCAACTCTTCCGTCAGCATT
>CAZXRI010000196.1:1429-2382 GCA_964642765.1 uncultured Methanosarcinales archaeon
CAAGGTATTTGTTTTTCAGGTTTTTTACATTCTTCCTGATAGCATCTCTCAAAAACTGCTTGTCTTTCTCGTCAACACTTCCGTCATTGTTATAATCAAAGTAATCCTTGATGTCTTCGCATGCGCCATAATAGATTATCCTCTCGCCTGCAAGACCAGCCATGCATCCGTTTGAGTATGTTTTACCGTCGGTGCCGCATACTGGGGTGTATTCGCTTGAACATAGTCTTGATAGTTCTATGGTTATCTTTATTTCATCGCTGTTTGCACTTGCATCTCCTTTGGTTGCTGTTGCAGAGAAGTAATAAAAAAAGTTACTAAAACCTCTTTCATTTATCATATCTACAAATTCTTTGGTTATGGGTTGTGAATATTCATAGTAGCCTGAATTCGGGTTGTAATATTCAGTAAAATATATTGATTCTTTTTCAGTTACTCCAATAATAGGTGCTCTGTAATTCATCATTACTCTTGTCCCTTCTTCTGGTGTTGCTGGTGTTCCGTCGGAATCTAATGCATTGATATAAATGTTAAGTGTGTCTCCTTCATAATAGGTTGATTTGTCTGTCCAGATGGAGACTGAGAGTAGGTTCTCTTCGACGACATCTGTGGTTGTTATACATACACCGTCTGAACATCCGTTAGGACATGGGTAAAAAAGAGCTCCCATGTTAATTCTATCCGATTTACAGAACCATTCAACTACATATTCATAACCGTCACCATAGTAGTTTTTCACTCTGCATGAATCTGTGTCTGTTGAAATAGCATCATTCGCTGCCAGACCTCTTGTTGTGCCTTTAACATAATAATTCTTTCCACCGTCAGAATCTGTGCATTTGGTTGTTGTAACCGTATTTTTCGATATCCTTATATCGGTCATACTATTCTCTGGGATTTTGGTTTCGAGAATATCTAAAATCTCAATATTTGTCCCATCTGTAAATTGATAC
>CAZXRI010000197.1:0-2350 GCA_964642765.1 uncultured Methanosarcinales archaeon
GGAACGGCTGCAACCCGTTTAATCCTGGGTTCGAGTCCCAGCTCTCCCTCTTATATGATAATAAAAGATGTTTTCTATCTTTAAATTCGTAATCAATTGATGTCGAAAAAACAAATAAATATTTATATTAGTGGATGATAGGATGTTCTATGGCTAATAAAAAATCTAACGGGAAAAAAGAGGATGCTATCAGGAAGTTTGAGGATATAGGCTTAAAATCAGTTGGTCTCAGGAGCAGTGGCTCAGGTAAGAAAGTATTGACTCGAGAGGAAGAATTTGACATCATGAAGCTTGTTCTTGACAAGTTTCTCTGGCTGGGATTTGGAATTATGGGACTCGGGCTTTATAACCTGTTCACAAACTCGCTTGCGATAGGATTCACATGGATTATCGTCGGGGCAATTGTGCTGATATTGTTTATGCTGATTATCGTCAGGGAATATGAAATAATTGCCTGATTTTTATTTTTTAATTATTTATAATTTTGCGAAATGATTATATCCTCTTTTCTTTATTTTTTCTTTCCTGTCTTTGGATTCCAAAATAATATCCTTTCCATTAACAATCTCTCCAATATGATAAGCTCCCTTGATTCTCGGCGAGAATTTTCTAGGCACTGTAAAAAGAAGCTGGTAATCATCACCGCCTGAAAGAGCAAGCTCAAATACATCAATGCCTAAAACACTAGCAGCCTGTTTTGTTTCCATGGATATTGGAATTTGCGGCTTATGGATTACTGCTCCAACCTTGCTTTGCTCGCATATATGCCCTAAATCAGAAGAAAGCCCGTCGGAAATATCAATCATTGAGCTTGCATATTCTGAAAACAATCTTGATTTATCAAGCTGTGCCATTGGCTCAAGAAAAGATTTCTTCAATGAATCAAATCCTGAAATGCTCTTCTGAAACAATCTCAATCCAACTGCTGCCCTTCCAAGTTCCCCTGTAACAAAAATCAAATCACCAACATTTGCTCCTGCTCTTGTAACAGGATTTTTTACCTCTCCGAGCATTGTAACATCAATCACATTCTGTGAGCCGTGAGAAGTATTTCCTCCGATAATTTCTATCCTGTATTTTTCTGCTGTCTTGTAAATTCCGCTATAAACCACATCGAGAAATTCAACACTTTCAGATTCTTTCAGCACAAGAGAAATCAGGGCATATTTTGGAATACCTCCGATAGCAGCAACATCAGAAACATTAACCTCGATTGCTTTCATCCCTATTTGCTCAGGAGTGAACCATTTTTTTGAGAAGTGAACATTATCGACAAGAGAATCAGTCGTAATGCAGAGATTTTTGCGTCCAAATTTTACAACAGCACAATCATCTCCTATTCCGACCAAGATATTTTTATTTTTGTTATTATTCTTGTTCAGATTTGTAATTCTCCTGATGAGTTCAAACTCCCCTATGGATGTGATTTGCATTTTAAGAATAAAGGATGTGTTAGTAGATAAATATTTGGGTTGTTGGGAATTTATTTATGAGATAATACTCTGATATTTTCATAGATGTTTCTGCTATTAAAAAAATCCGAAAATTTTAAATAGATAGCCTTACTAATATCGTAAGGTATGAAATGATTATCAAGGCAATCAAGATTGAGCCGGAAACAATTATTAAAATTTTTGAGAAGCACAATGTTCTGGCAGAAGAAATTTATGATGTGCTTAAAGATGATAATCCTCGATACAAAAAGGTCGGAGGAAATCAATATGTTGCAGTTGGCTTGAGCAGAAGCAGATATTTAACAATCTTTTTTGAATATGAACCAATCACAAAAGAAGCAGAGATTAAAACTGCTTATCCTTCGAGCAGAGAACAAATAAGATCATACAAAAGAGAGTAATGTAAAAATAAAATGCAAGAAACAAAGATCCAAGAAGAAATTGAATTTGACAAATTGGAAGATGTAAATTTTGAGATAGAAAAACATGCATTTAGCCCAAAAGAGATGACATGCTCAAATTGTAAGATTAAGATGAAAAATGCAGGGATAAATGTTAATCTGCCGAACGGTGTTTCAATATCTTTGAATGGTTTTGAATGCTCCAAATGCAAAAAGAAATATTTAGGACTTGAAGAAGCAAGAAAAATAGATAATGCATTAATTGTCAGCAGAATTCTGAGAGAAGATTTTAAGATGGAGCGTTCTCTAAGCTATGATGGAAGCAACTGGACTTTCAGGATACCTAAAGAGTTTACACATAATGTAACTAAAAAGAAAGTTGAGATAATCCCTTTAGGGGCAAAGCAGTTTTGTGTTGAGATTAGATAGGAACAAAAGGCAATTCATAGAGAATAAACTGCCTTAATATTCTCTTCAATATTTTCATTCTTTATT
>CAZXRI010000198.1:0-2349 GCA_964642765.1 uncultured Methanosarcinales archaeon
GTGCGGCATGAAGCCGCACGTGCTTGCCTATATGCAAAGAGGAAGGCAAGCAGAACCACTTATCAAATCACCTAATCAATTACTGGTGTTGAACTATCGAAGAACCTGCAAAAAGGTGGTCGAGATGAAATCCTCTTATCCCTCTATCTCTCGCTATTTTAATCCAAATCCTTTATCTTTTTCAAAAGCTTCTCAATATCCTTATTATTCTCCACAAAATTCATGTTAGCATATCCGACAATCTCCCTCAAGAAATTCTCGTCTGCAAATACCTTTCCTTTATCTCCGATTATGCAGTCAATTCTTTTTGTTCCAATAATCTCTATGAGAAAACCCTTATCGCTAATTGCAGTAATTCCAGAACGCTTGAAGATATCATGCGATAACTCAAGGAGCTTTTTCGCAGATTCCAAATCCCTGCATCTCACATGCAAAATCATCGGCTCTTGTTTCAGCCAGATTTCTCCTGAATGATTTTGCTTTAATGCTGAAATGATTTCCTCGGCTGTAATCTCACTATGTTTGCTTATCAGCCAGCCTGATTCATTTTTCTTCTCGGATTTTTTCTCAAGAAGAACAATCCTTCCTGCACAACTGCTTGTTGTATAATAATCATCGAGAGAATTTATCTTTTCGACTAACACGGCAATATCAGAATCAATTTCTCCCTTTCTGCTTTTGTCTTTTTTCGAGAGAAAATCAGATTTTTCTTTTTGGAATGATTGCATGTGAATCAAAGAATAGAAATTTACGATAATATTTATAATTATTCTGCTATTTCAATTCTAATATACAAAACTAAACTACAAAAAAATGTTTATAGAAATGCTGGAGTTCCAGAAGATATCAGAGTTGTTAAGTGGCTAAGAAGACATAAATTTACAGTCAAAAAAGAAGACTATTTTAGAAAACGGCATAGCTGATATGGGATATAAAAGCTAGAAATGGGAAAGAGAAGTGGATTATTGAAGTAAAGTCTGACTATGGAAGTGGCAATCCAAAAGTAAATATTAACTTTGAATGCATCCAACAACAGAAAAAGATTATTCTAATCACTTAACAAACTCAACATTCTCCATCTTTCTGAACTTTTCATCTCCTGTAAGAAATTTTGCATTATTCTTTTTAGCAATATTATACCCAATACAATCAACAAAGGAAAGCATATCCTTCAAAAATTTAAATTTCATCTCTGCAGATTTTATTAAAATCTCATCGTCATAATCAATATTGAATCTTGAAAATTTTTCAAATATTTCACTGGTTTCTTTTTCTCTGCCTTCTCTAATAAGAAAAAATGCAAACTCAAACAAGTTTAATTTGTTTAATATAACCTTAACATTTTGTTTATACGGCTCATAGTTTTTGTTGCCTTTTCCTATTTCTATAAGAGCATATGTATCAAAATAAAATGCCTTAGTCATCCGACTCTGCCTCGTCAATTTCATTCATAATTTTGTCAGTAGATTTTTTTATATCCTTAAATCTGCCCCAGAAAAAGTCAAGGTTATCAACTTTTTCAACATTTATTTTCAGAGTATCGCCTACAAATATCCTCTCTCCCTCTACAACATCCTTTGGAATTATTACTGCTATTGAACCGCCAATCTGTTTTGCTTTAGTTATTGTCTGCATTTTGTTTAACCCAAAATATTATACTTTATTATTTAACTATATTGTTTAACTTATATATAAAGATTTCTCATATCTCACAAGAAAGCTATTTATAGATGATTAATTTGTTTTGATTCATGAACCTAAAATCAAAAATCAGAACAGTTCCAAACTGGCCAATTAAGGGAGTAATGTTCCGTGATATCACGACGATTCTTCAGGATGCAAATGCATTCAAGTTTGTTATTGATGAATTTTACGAGAGGTATAAAGACAAGAATATTGATAAAATCGTCGGGATTGACAGCAGGGGATTTATTTTCGGCTCTGTTCTTGCATATAAATTAAATGTTGGATTTGTTCCTGTGAGAAAAAAAGGAAAGCTTCCATACAAAACAATTCAGGCAGAGTTCGAGAAGGAATATGGCAAGGATGTTGTTGAGATGCACATTGACGCAATAAAGAAAGGAGAGAATGTCGTTATTATAGACGACCTTATTGCAACAGGCGGAACAATTTTAGCGGCAATTGAACTTGTTGAGAAGCTGGGAGGGAATATTCTTGAATGTGCTTTTGTCGTCAGTCTTCCAGACTTGAAAGGAATGGAAAAGCTTGGGAATCACAAGATATTCACGATGATTGATTTTGAAGGAGAATGATTTAGAGGAACTAGATAGAGTTATAGCAAAGCACACAAATATTTGAGCATAAATCTGACTGGCAGAAATTATTTAT
>CAZXRI010000199.1:0-2343 GCA_964642765.1 uncultured Methanosarcinales archaeon
CTCTGCCTTGCTTTGCGCTCCCCCCCGCGCTATCGCCCTCGACAAGATATAATTCAACTTTAGACGGATCCTCTATCTGGCAATCAGCAAGCTTTCCCGGAAGTGAAAAACTATTCAGCAATCCTTTTCTTCTTGTCAGCTCCCTTGCCCTTTTTGCAGCCTCTCTTGCTCGCGCAGCAGTTGCAGCTTTGCTGACAATTATCTTTGCCACAGCAGGATTCTCATCGAGAAAAAAGCCAAGCTCTGCATTAATGACAGAATCAACAATCCCTTTTATCTCAGAGTTTCCTAATCGTGCCTTTGTCTGACCTTCAAACTGCGGCTCAGGAACCTTGACAGAAATAACAGCAGTAAGCCCTTCACGGACATCATCACTTGTGAGTTTCACGTCATTATTTTTTGATTTCTCAGCAATATTATTAATGGCTCTTGTTAATGCTGACTTAAATCCTGTAAGATGCGTTCCGCCTTCAAATGTATTGACAGTATTTGCAAATGACTCGATATTCTCGATATAAGTCTCATTGTATTGGATAGCTGTTTCTACGAGAACATTATCCTTTTCTTTTTTCAGGTAAATCGGCTCGTGCAATACTTGTGTATTCTTGTTCAGGAATTTGACAAACTCAGAAAGCCCGCCTTCATACATGAATTCTCCCTTAAGGTTTTTTCTCTCGTCGGTAAGGATTATCATCAGCCCGGGATTCAGGAAAGCCAGCTCACGAAGCCTTTTCTCGAGGACATCATACTGGAAATCAAGCGTCTCGAAAATTTTATCATCAGGAAAGAAAGTGATTTTTGTGCCTGTTTCAGTTGAATCACCGACTATCTTCAATTCATCAACAGGGTTTCCAAATTCATAATTCTGCCTGTAAACCTTGTTGTTTCTGTTGACATCAACTATAAGCTTTTTCGAGAGTGCATTTGTTACAGAAATTCCAACACCATGCAATCCTGCAGAAACTTTATACACACCCTTATCAAATTTTCCTCCTGCATGAAGCTTTGTCATGACTATCTCGACAGCAGGCTTGTTAAATTTAGGATGGTTGTCAACTGGAATTCCTCTTCCGTTATCTGTAACTGTAACGCTGTTGTCAGGATGGATTATAACCTCAATCTTATTGCAGAATCCTGCCCCTGCCTCGTCTATGCTGTTATCAACAGCCTCATAAACAAGGTGATGTAATCCTCGTGCATCTGTTGAGCCAATATACATTCCTGGCCTTTTTCTTACTGCTGAAAGACCTTCCAAGACTTGAATGTCCTTTGCACCGTATTCTTCTGCCATTTTAGTTTTCAGATTAATTTGGGGTTATTCTATGATAGTTTAGAAATGCGTTTTTCTCGTCGGAAAAATCATCCTATCTTTAATAAAAAAGAGGGCATGTTTGTATATAAATGTTGCGGTATTCTCTTTGGAATTGCCATCATAAGAAGAGGAAAGAAACAATAAATTAATATATATACACTTAGGGTAAGAACTTAATCAAATTCAAAAAGAGGTAATGAATATGGCTGATGATATAATAATTAGTTATGGCAAGAGCTCAAATGAGGATTCTTTTGTTGCCGGAGAGGAAGCTATAACTAAATGTCTCGAGAAATTTGGAGCAAAAAACAAGCCTAATATTCTCTTTGTATTTGCATCGTCTAGGTATAATCATGATGATATGCTCTCAGGGATAAACCAGCATGCAAAAAACATCCCGATAATTGGCGGCACTTCAGGAGGAATCATTTTTCCTGAGGGGATTGTTGAAAAATCCGCCTGTGTTATAGCATTAAGCTCAAAAAAAATAAGATTGTTTACAGCAATATCAAAAAATGCCAATGCAAACCCCCAAAAAGCAGGGAGTGAGCTGGCAGAGTCTCTCCTCGGCAAATCAGGCGCACAAAAAAAGAATGCTAAAACAATGATAATCCTTTCAGACGGATTATCTGGCAAATGCCCGCAATTAATTGAAGGAGCAAAAAAGATTCTCGGGCAAACATTTGAAATTGTAGGAGGAGCGCTCTCAGATGACCTTGAACTAAAGCGGACATACCAATATTTCAATGGCAAAGCCTGCCAAAATTCAGCAATAGGACTGCTTATATGCGGGAACATAGCAACATCAACAGGCGTAAGAAGCGGCTGGGAATCATTAGGAACAAGGTTCAAATGCACACTTGCAAAAGAAAACACCGTCTATAAATTTGAGAATAAAACAGCAGTTGATATGCTTGCAGAATACTTAGGAAAGGAAAGGGCTGCAAAACTTCCTCTGATAGGGCATCAATATCCAATAGGCATATCACAAGACATTGACAGCCCGGAAAAATACGGGAACATACAGCTGA
>CAZXRI010000200.1:0-2339 GCA_964642765.1 uncultured Methanosarcinales archaeon
ATTACAATCAACAGCAAGAGCAACACCGACGGGATTTCCTGAAATAGGAGCAATCACGCCAGCATCAGCCTCTCCTGGCCTGATAACTGTATTGCCCTGAACCTCTGAATCATAATGCTTAAACGCCTTAGCCTTAGAAGCAACATTTGGATTTGAAAGGACTTTAAGGATTGCAGACTTATACTCATCTGCATTCTTTGGCTCATCGATAATCGGCTCTGAAAAGTTTGCTTTAGGCTCTTTCACAGCCCGCTCATATTTTATCCCTTCAGTCAAATCATCAATATCAAGATTGCACACAATCTTTCCCTTATGCTTCAGCACATAATCTTTCTTGCTTGTAACCTTTCCAACAACACTTGCCATTGCACCCTCGGAAATGTTCGGCAATTCAAAATCCTCATTATAAATTCTCAGGATTTTTTTCGTAAACTCCCTCGGAGAAATCCATGTAAACCTTTCCTGAGTTTCAGAACAGCCAATAATATAAGGAGGCAAATCTCTCAGAGAAACATGAACCTTATCCAAATCAATCTCAGCACCATAACCGCCAGCAGAGCAAATCTCAGATGTAGAGCAGACAATTCCGCCTGCACCCATATCCTTAAACCCGACAGAAACCTTTGACTTTTTTGCTTCATCAAAAACAGCATAAGTTGCACGCATAATTATATTCTTCAAAAAAGGATCAGGAACCTGAACAGCTCCCCTGTTTGAATCGCGTTCTTTCTCGTCGAGAATTAAGGATGAGAAAGCGGCTCCGCCAAAACCTGAATTGTCAGTTGCCTTTCCAACAACAATAATATCATATCCCTCAGAATTTTCAGGGGCCCTGCTGTGGATAATATCAGCTTCTTTAATCAAACCCAGACAAACAACATTCACAAGGCAGTTATCGTCGAAAGAATCATTCATGTAAACATCCCCTGCAATATTCGGAACACCTATTGGGTTTCCATATCCAGCAATCCCGTCAATAACAGCATTTGCAATATACCTGACCTTTTCCTTGTTTTTTCCGTCGGGATTTCCAAACCTTAATGGATCAGCAACAGCAATAACCTTTGCTCCCATGCACAACACATCACGAACAATCCCGCCAATTCCTGTTGCTGCGCCTTCATAAGGAACAACCTGACTTGGATGATTATGGCTTTCATGCCCGATAACAATTCCATACCTCTCGCCGTTAATTGTTGTAAGGTAAATAATTCCTGAATCCTCGCCGACACCAAGCATAACAGTTGGACCTTCAACAGGCATATATTTCTTCAGGATTGAGCGGCTTGACTTATAAGAAACATGCTCATTCCACTGGTTATTAAAAATATGAAGCTCTGTTAATGTTGGGTTTCTGCGGATTAAATCAGCAACCTTTCTTGCCTCATAAATGCTTAATCCAATTCCATTATCCTTCAGAATTTTCTTAATATCACCGTCGGAAGAATCCTTTATCTGTAGGATTTTTTCTTCAATAACTCCTTTGGATACAGTAGCATTATCCATAACTTTTGTGAAAGATTCTTAGTTAATAAGGTTTTTGGAATTATACAAAAGAATTTTTAAAGCAAAATATTTAAATACATCTCCAACTATTTATCACCCATAACTATTTTAATACTTAGAGAATGTGATGAAATGAACAGCCAATCAATATTAGTCGAAAAAAGCTTTGAGCAGGCAGAAAAGGAAATATTAATTGAAGTAATGGAAAGTTCAAAGTCTATTCTCGAATCATTTAAATTCAGGATGATTTTTGGTGTAAATTTAGATACATCCAAGTCTGAAAAAACCGCTGAAGGTCTTAAAGATTTCAGAGCGAAAAATTGGGATAATAACATTTCCAGAGAACAAGCATATAAAAAATATCTGAATATTTACTGAAAATTATTTCCTTCTTTTCATCCATTTCTTAATTTCGTTCTCTTTTGTAATATCTCTTTTTGGCAAGGGTATTACATTAAGCTTTAACTCTTCACATGTCTTTTGGAAACCTTCATCACCAGTGTGAATAGAATTAACCTTCAGCTTAAGAAACCCGCCAATTATTATGATATCAGGTTGTCCTATTCTTAAATCGTTTCTATTATCTCTCTGAACAATTCTTTCATTAGCTTCTTCAACTAATTTCTCATATGTCGTATCTACTGATTCATCTCTTATTATTTTATTTAATCGAAATTCATTAATTAATTTATCAAATGAATCTATTGCCTCTTTTGTAGTATAGCTGAACTTATTTATCAATACACCAATAATTTCACTTCTTGAAATCTCATGATAGTATAGCAAAGCACACAAATATTTGAGCATAAATCTGACTGGCAGAAATTATTTAT
>CAZXRI010000201.1:0-2320 GCA_964642765.1 uncultured Methanosarcinales archaeon
ATCAATACCCTTAACCTTCACAGGCACATTGGCATTTCTCGTCTGGATTCCTTTCAATTTCCCAGAATGATAATTAATAATCGCATCAGTATCCTTGAGCATATTCCCTGTTAAAATTCCCACAACTGATTCATCATGCTTAATTATTCCGTTCTCTACCAGCTTCTTCAGTCCAGCAACACTTGCAGCAGAAGCAGGCTCGCATCCTATTCCAGCCCTGTCAATCTCAAACTTTGCATCCATAATTTGCTGGTCAGAAACCTCCTCAACAATCCCCTTTGTAAACCTAATCACGTCAGCAGCCTTTTTCCAGCTTACAGGATTTCCAATCTTAATTGCAGTCGCTATTGTCTCAGGATTTTTCACAGGCGAGAAACTCTCAAAATCATCCTTGAAACTCCTGTAAAAAGGATTTGCACCATCAGACTGAATTGCAGCAATCCGTGGAATTGAATCAATAAATCCAATCTCATACATCTCTTTTAATGCTTTTCCGATTGCAGAAGTATTCCCTAGATTCCCTGCAGGAAGAACAACCCAATCAGGAGCATTCCAGCTTAACTGCTGAATTGCCTCGATAATAATTGTCTTCTGCCCCTCGATTCTGAATGGATTAATCGAATTAAGAAGATACAATCCAATCTTACTACACGCATCCTGAACAAGCTCCATTGCATCATCAAAATTACCATTTATCTGAAGAGTATTTGCACCATAAGCAAGAGCTTGGGACAACTTGCCCATTGATATATTTCCTTCTGGAATGAAAACAAAGTTTTCCATTTGCGCAAATGCTGCATAAGATGCCATTGATGCGGATGTATTTCCTGTTGATGCACATGCAACTCTCTTATATCCAAGCATGTTTGCAGCAGAAACAGCAACAGTCATTCCCCTGTCCTTAAAAGACATTGTTGGATTTTCCCCTTCTGCCTTAAGATGAAGATTCTTGGCTTTAACACCTGAAAATTCAGAAACCCGCCGGGAATTATACAGGCTTGTATTTCCCTCGTTCCTCGAAACAATAAACCTCTCATCAATAGGCGCAACCATTTCCCTGTATCTCCACACACCTGAGCCAAAAGGAAATTTCTTTATGCCGAGCCTTTTATCGAGGAGCTTTACAGAGAGCTTTTCCTTAACATATTCAGAATTTTGGGCTATCTCAAGAATTGAGGCACAATCACACCGCAATCTATTCAGCTCGGAAAATTCCTTTTTACACTCGATACACCTAAAAATAATATCATGAGGCTTTGTTTCCATGTATTAACAGAACAGTGGGAATTATTTAAAGATTATTATTCGGATATAGGAAAATTTATATTGTTCAAGAATATTAAACCAGTTGTGGCAAAAAGCAAGGAGAAAAAAGCTGCAAAGGCCACGAGTAAAAGGCCTGCTCATTCTGAGAAAGACTTATCCCATCCAGTTAAATCCGCTGACAATAGGATAGAAACACCGTCGCAAAAAACAACAATCTCTGACATGACATCTGAGCCGAGGTTAGAATCAAAAATGGAAACCGATAATCAAAAGCATGAATCCCAAAAGCCAGCAGATAACATTGCAGATAATAATTCTGCTGATAAGCCAAAAAAGAAAATCACCGGAATTGTCATCACTTTAATCATCATGATAATTATGGCTGTTTCGATTGTATATTATCTGATAAATGCAACTGTCGAGTCTGAAATTACAACAACAGTTCCCAAGCAGAACACAGTAACGAGCAAAGTTGAAGTGCAAAAGAATATTTCATTCCAGCAATATATTGACAATCCTTACCAGATGGAAGGGCAAAAAGCAGAATTAAAAGGCTACCTCGAGAAATACGTGAGATGGGACCATAATGCTGGAGTTTATGTCGAGGCTGTTTCAGATGATTACGGAAATAAGATTGATGTGATTGAAATTGAGCCCAAGATGAAGCCGATGTTTCCAAAAACCGGAAAAACCGACGGGGTTTATCTTGTTGAAGGCGTTTTTGTAAGGAAATATACAACACTGCTGATAAAGGCTGAGTCAATTTCAGCCAGCGAAAAAGAGATAGAGATTCTTGAGAATACAGAGATAATAACAGAGAGCGAGCAGATTAAAGAGAAAAAAGTCATGCCGAAATATCCGAATGCAAGAAAGTTTCTCCTCGGGATTATCTGGAGAGAGGCATAATTACTTCCCATAAAATTCTGCCAGTGCAACTCCAAGATTACGGACATTAGCAGAAGAATTAAGTTTGATATAAGCATCGGCAGCAACACCTTTAATGCAACTTAGACTAAAGGGAGTTATGTGTCCATCATCATTTTTATTAACATAC
>CAZXRI010000202.1:0-2268 GCA_964642765.1 uncultured Methanosarcinales archaeon
TCTCGCTAAAAGATTATTTCTTCTGCTAATAAAAAAACAAATTATTTATAATAGCAAACCAATAATGAAAATAATATGCCAAATCCAACTATCTTAGAGATTAAGTCTGCATATGCTAAATTTGAGCATGATTTAATGAAATCAGGTAAACTTCCGATGCATTCAACAGATGTTGGATTCTGGCACGGCTCAAACATAGACGAGATTTTCCAGCTTTTCAGGGAAATCAAACTGGACAGATACAAGAATTTTCTTGATTTAGGCTCAGGAGATGGAAGAGTTACATTAATTGCATCCTTATTCACAAGCTCAACCGGAATTGAATTTGACAAAAATCTCGTCGAGAAAGCAGAGGAGATAAAATCCATTATTGGAATAAAGAATGCTGTTTTCCATCAGAAAAACTTTTATGGACACTCAATAGAAGGCCATGATATTGTGTTTGTAAGCCCTGACAGCCCAATGCATCGAGGGTTAGAGAATAAATTTCTGAAAGAATTAACCGGAAAGTTAATTGTAAACAGCCCGCATTTTCATCCGACGCTTTTGATGAAAGAAAAAGAATTCTGGATTAATGATAATTTTTCTGCGGTTTATAGGAATGCTATCCAAACACCATCATTGCGAAAGAATCTCCTGATATAGAGATATTTCCGACGGAAAAGCCATTATTCTTTCTTATCAGAATTTCATGATTGTTAGCAAGAAGATTGTGCAGTCTGCCTTGTGAACTGGCAATAAATGTGCCATAGCCAATTTTATTTTCCGAAAGCTTTGCATTTTGCAGAATGAAAATCCCTTCATCTTCAGTATAAATCACAGGGCATTTCAGCATCTTCTCAAATATTTCTGAAACCTGAGGAGAGATTTTTTGAATTACATTGAGATTCCTTTTTCCAATCTCAGCTGATTTTTCACAATTAAAACTGCACGGAAAATGTGACAACAAAGAAATATCCATGTGCCTTATTGCAATATTATTCTCAAATGGGAATTTCCGGACTGAGGAATTTTTTAAAGCAGGGAATACATAATCATTTTTCTTCTTTGATTCTTCTGGGAAATTATCAGAAAAGAATTTAACACAGCAATCAGGATAGCCGAGAATTTTTCCGAGTGAGATATGGTCGTTTTTCTCCTCGAGGATTTTTGCTTTTTCAGCAAACTCATGGCTTTTAGAGATATAGACAAAAAAGTTTCCCTTTTCAGATGAGTTTTTATCGAGAATAAAACCCTTGTCTGAATATCCTCTCAGATAATCAGATTCTTTTTTGATTTTGAAATCTGAAATAGAGATTTTTAATCCAAGATTCTCAAGAATATTTCTTGTTTCTGGAATTTTTTCTTCTGAAACAATAATCCTTGAGCATGGTTTTTTTCCGTCCAGAACATAAATCACATCAAGAGATTTAGTCATAGATTGAAAACTTTGCGTTAATTTGTTGAGATTACCTATCATGTAAATAAGTTAAATCATATTAATATATAAGAATTGAGATTTTCTGACTGGCAACAGAGAACAATTATTTTATAGATGTAGATAAAAGGGTTTGATATGAAATTTTCAGCATTATGGCTTTGTGGGATTATAATCTTGGTCTTTGGGCTTCAGCTTGTTATCGGAACAGATAATTTTGTCCTTGATAAGAGCCTTATTGCTTCAGAGCCATGGAGAGTATTGACAGCTATTTTTGCGCATGGCTCTGTTGGGCATCTTCTTTCAAATCTGTTTGCTTTGGGGCTTTTTGGGTTGATTCTCGAGGGAAGAATTGGACCGAAAAAGGTTTTATGGCTGTTCGTGATTTCAGGCGTCTTAGTAAATATTCTTTCTCCTTATGATAAATCACTTGGCGCATCAGGAGCGATTTATGCTATTCTTGGCTGTCTTATTGTGCTTAGACCATGGATGTTTGTTTGGGTAATCGGAGTACCTATGCCCATGATACTTGCAGGAATTGTCTGGATTGTGCAGGATGCAATTGGATTATTTTTACCGACAGGGATTGGGCATGCCGCTCATCTATCAGGCTTGTTTATTGGATTGGGCTATGGGATGTTTTTGTGGAAGAGGTTTGGAGACAGGTTTGAAAAGAAGATGAAAAAGGATGAATTCCTCGAGAAGGAGATTGATAATTGGGAAAATAGATATATGAAAATAAAATCTCCTAGGGAAAAGCTTAAAAAATAGGTGTAAAACCAATATATTTCTGCTATACAATGCTCCCATGGTGTAGTCCGGCCAATCATTTCTCCTTTTCGAGGAGAGGA
>CAZXRI010000203.1:0-2241 GCA_964642765.1 uncultured Methanosarcinales archaeon
CTTTTTCTTTGGTAATGGTTCTTTTGGAACTTCCTGCTGAACAATGTTTGGGAATTGGTTTTTTGACATAGATTCTGAACCTGCTGGAATCTGCTGTGATGATGGCTGCACTGGTGATTTATGTGCTGGAGCAACAGGGGTGCTTAGTTTTTGGAGCATTTCTTCCCGAGACTTTTGCGCCTGTGTTTGAATTGGTCTTTGCTGGAATTGTGTATGGAACTGCTGGCTTGGCTGGCTTTGCCTTTGAGGCTGCCTTGTTGCTGGAGGTGGCTGGAACCTTGTTGTATCAGAAGGGAATGAGAATGACTCTTCTTTCTTACCTAATAATTGAGGCAGATAAAGATATGCAAGGAAACCTAAAACTCCCAATACAATCAGGATGATAAGGATAAGGAAGATTACACCCAGACTGCTTTTTTTCTCAGGATAACTGTTTGCGTCCATTGGATCTGTTCCTTCTGTATCTTCTTTTTTGTCATCATAGCCATCCTCGTCAGAATCCTTATTGTCAGGGTATGTATCAATTAGATATTCTTCGCTGTTAGTCAAACCATCTCCATCCAAATCCTTTTCCGCATCTGATGCATCATTAGGGTTTAACCCATATTTTTTCTCCCAATCATCATCCATGCCATCCTTGTCTGTATCTTTTTTTGTAGTGCTTCCTCCTAATGTTGTAGAGGTTGTTTTTGGAAATGATGTTTTATCTGTAGGGTCAGTACCTGCAACATATTCCTCATAGTTGGATACACCATCTTTGTCTAAGTCAAGGTCAGCATCATCAGGGTCATCTGGGTCTAAACCATAATCAGTTTCCCAGTCATCTGGCATACCATCATTGTCTGAATCCTCGTCAGATGAGCCTGATGTAGGACATCCTGTCTTGTCAACCCTTGTGCCTTTTGCTGTTTTTGAGCATTTATCACATTCATCTCCGACCTTGTCGCTATCAGTATCTTTTTGTGATGGATTTTTTACACTAGGGCAGTTGTCGCATATATCTCCTATGTTATCCTTGTCTGTATCTTTCTGGTCTTTATTTGAGATTGTTGGACAGTTGTCTGTACCGAGAAGAATTCCATCATTGTCCTCATCTCTTGTATTTGTTTCTGTTGTGTTTATGAATAATATTGATGTGCCAAGGTTACCTGCCTTATCTTTTGCCTCTGCACAGAAATATTCTGATTCTTCCATAAAGATTGGATCATTTTCATATTCTCGAGTTGGCTTGCAATCATCCCTTTTTGCATTTCTGCCATATCTAAGCGTAGGTATATCGCATCCTGAAGCATCTGCTCCTGTGTCTTGGCATGAGACAGTAACATTTACACCGTCGGTAACTCTCTGCTTTGTTATCTTAATTATTGGCGGTGTTTTTTCCTTTGGCTGTTTTGAGGTGTCTATTGTAACACCATTGCTTTCTGCTGCTGGTTCTGAACTTATAAGCCCTGAGTTGTCTATTGCCCTTGACCTAATTTTATATTTAGTATTGTTCTTAAGGGATAAGCTGTTTATGTTTACCTCGTTTGTACAATAATTATCTGAGCATGAACCTGCTCCTGCTTCTCCTGATGATATAACTGTTGAGCCTTCAAGAATGGAGTAATTGAATTTTGCAATCCCTGAAACATTGTCATAAGCCCTGAATGTTGCTGTCAGGCTGTCGAGAGAGAATGAATACTCTGGAAACTCTGCGAGGTTGCTTGTGTCATTAACAGTAACTTTTGAAGGAACTGTTCTGTCAACTTTTATGCTGAAGGTTTGCTTTGGCGAAGTTTCTTCTCCGATACATTCAACTTCGATTGGGCTTATTCCTTCAGGCAAAGAGATTCTTGCTGTATGCTTATAATTTAAGGAATTGTCTGTATAGAATGAATTCCCGTTATAAGTAAATGTGCAGTCTGATTTTTTTGAGGTATCAACAACAATATCTACTGAGCTAGTTGATACCCATGAAAGAGGAGATGCAAGTGAAATGCTCATTGGAGCATCTGTGTTTACTTCAAATATTATTTCTTTTGGCTCTGACTCATAACCAACCCTGTCTTTGCATGTTACATTGTAAGAATATTTTCCATTGCCATATTTTGCCTCTATCTGCTTTTTATGGGTTTTGTTGAATGTATTTCCAAATGTTCCTACCTCATTTTCATTTCCAACATACCAGCATGTTGTAAGCTCATTTGTTGTAACAGAGAGATTAAACTTTAGAGGGATGTCGTCTTCAAAGATTAATTTTGG
>CAZXRI010000204.1:0-322 GCA_964642765.1 uncultured Methanosarcinales archaeon
AAAGCGGACATATGTCCTGTCAACAAAAGCGGACAAAAGTCATGACACGCTACACTTAATTTAAAACAACTGATTTAATATCTCAGATTTGCCCTGTTTCTGTGTATTTTTTCATCATTCTTTCTATGACAACATGCGGGGCATATCCTTTCGAACTGCATGTCCTCATGAAATTGTCATATGTTTCCCTGTCGACATTATAATCGAGTTTCATCTTCTGCGGTCCTTTTGGAGTTGATGCCATTCATATCACCGCATTGATTAAAAGCCATGTTGTATATATTACTGGCGGTTTTAAGCTTGTTACAGATAATCCTTTAAA
>CAZXRI010000204.1:346-2240 GCA_964642765.1 uncultured Methanosarcinales archaeon
GCAATAGCAAAACCAGATTCCTGCCAATCTCACTCTCAGAAGGAAAATCTTATTACAAGAATTTCTCGCAGTTCGATATAATCTTTATTACAGGAGATCCTTATTATGACCATCCTCTTTCAGGAGTTGCAATTCTGTCAAGATTGCTTGATAAAAAAGGAATCTCCGTCGGGATTGTTGCCCAGCCAGAAACAGATAAGGAGTTTCTTGCATGCGGAAATCCAAAGTATTTTTTCTGCATAACCTCAGGATTGCTGGATTCAATGCTCGCAAACTATACGCCAATGCTCAAGAAAAGGGAGAATGTTCTTGTTCCTGAAAGGGCATTGATGGTTTATACGCAGAAAATAAAACAGCTTTTCAAAGGCTCTGTTACTGTTCTCGGCGGTGTTGAGGCAACATTAAGAAGATTTACGCATTTTGATTACAGAGAGAATAAACTCCGTCGGGGAATATTGAATGATACAAAGGCAGATTTGCTTTTATTTGGGAATGCTGAGCGAGCAATTTTAAATCTTGCCGATAGATTCAGTAAAATTCCAGATGGTTTGAAAGGGTTTGATGAAATTAAGGATAAGCTAAATTTGAAAACACTTGACGGAACAGCCTTTCGCGTAAAGAAGAATGAAATCCCGTCGGGAATTAGGTTTCTGCCAAGTTATGAGGAGTGTATTAAGGACAAATCAAAATTCAATTTATTGGCGAGGGTTCATTACCTTCTACCAGATTCTGCTTTTATTGAGCAGTGCGGCCTTGGATATATCCAGCACAATCGGCCTGAGCATACTTTGAATGAAGAAGAGATGGATTTTATCTATGGATTAGATTTCTCTAGGAAAATCCATCCTAAATCAAAGCAGATAGAGTTTAATGAGGCAATGGTTGGAAAGCTTGAAAGCTCTGTTGTTATCGGAAGAGGATGTTGGGGAACTTGCTCGTTCTGTGTAATTCCGCTTGTTCAGGGAAAGGAAGTTGCCAGAAGAAGCATCAAAAGCATAGTTGGAGAAATTGAAAATCTATATGCAAACGGAACAAAAAAGATTAATGACTTGACTTTGCCGACGATAAATATGTTTGGCTCTTATTGCTCGCTGTATAATGCTCCAGAAAAAATTCTCTCGCCAATTATCGGAAAGGAAATCACCGTCTATAATAAGATAGAATACTGCAACCAGAATTGTGTTGGATGTAAATATCGCGTGCTGAATGATGAGCTTTATCCTCTGCTCGAAGAAGTTGAAAAACTAAACCAGAAATATTCAGGCACATCACTTGAATTGAGAAGTGCAATTCGCCATGATATAATTCTCGACCAGAAAAAGCTGTTCAGAAAAATCATGCAGTTTGTTTCCCGCCTAAAGATTGCTCCTGAGCATATCTCAAATACTGTCTTAAAAAACATGAACAAGGCAACAAGAAAAGAGTTTGACGAGTTTCTTCAGGAATACAAGAAAGTAAATCTCGAGCAGGGAACACATAAGAATCTTGTTCCTTACATTGTTGTTGCGCATCCGGGATGTTCAATGAAAGAAATGGAAGAGCTGAAAAAATACTGCGAGAAGAATGATATCTTTGTAAATCTGACTCAGGTTTTTACGCCAACTCCAGGAACTCTCTCAACTGCAATGTATTACACAGGAGAAAATCCAATGACACACGAGAGAGTATATGTGCCGAGAACTTTCCGAGAGAAAAAAGACCAGAAGAATTTGCTTTTTGGCGAGAGTGATAATGAATTCAGGGATGATGAGGCATAATCAGATTATCTTCTTCCCTGTTTCCTTCTCGGTAATATGAATAACATTCACAGGGCATGAATCAGCCGCTTCCTTGTTTTGATTGTAATCCTTATCATCAATTTCTGCCTCTTCCCAGCCGTCTTCTCTCTTGATTA
>CAZXRI010000205.1:0-2189 GCA_964642765.1 uncultured Methanosarcinales archaeon
ACAAATATTCTTGCAGTTCGACAGTATGTCTATACCATCAGTTAAAAACTGATGGTATATTTGTATTCAATCGCCCCATATATGCAATCTCAATTACCAATCTCAACTATAATGCTTTTCTCCTTTGGCTCAACTTCTTTTATTATCTTATGCACTTTCAGCCTTTCTTTTATTTCCTGCCAGCTATATTTTTCAGATGCCTTTTTTAGCTCTGACAGGATTCCTGAAACCATCTCGTAATTTTCATATATCAGCTCTGTCTTTTTTGTCTCGACGCTAATCTTATCCTCTATCTCAACTATGCTCTCTTCCTGCGACTTTATCTGCGAGAGGATTTTCCGAATCTCTCTTTCACTTCTGCTGTCCTTGTTTTTTTCCTTTACATAGAATTCATTATAATAAAATTCAAGAGATGAGCTGTAACTCCCGAATTCCTTTACGCCTTTTCCATCGAGGTTTTCGTATGTCTCAAGGGGGAAAGGCACAATGTCAGTGATTGATTCATTTTCCATGTAAGCCAATGGGCTTATCTTTTTCGAAAGAATTGACTTGACAGAATCAAAGATTTTTTTTGCATCATGGCTATCTATTTCTTTTGGCGATTTGTTCTTATCAATCTTAGACAGCATGCAAATCTCCTCGGAAAAAACACCTCCAGCGCCTAAATCCATTGCCAACGAAGTTACAAGCTTGTCTTTTTGCGTCGAGGAAAATATCTCAAGCAGTTTTTCCTGTGTTATGCTGAATATATCATGCCTTGACTTTGGATAATCATATTTTAGCTTTGCCTTTATTGTCCTGTCTTTCCATGATTTCATAAGCTGGGCAGAGATTATGTCTTGTTTCTCGTCTGTTAAAATCACATTTCCATTGCTGAACATCTCAATGTAAAGCCTGAACCGCTCTTCCTTCTCAAAGATTATCTCAATTATCCTTTCTGGAACAACCTGTTTTATCTCCCTGATTCTTGCATTTGAAAGGTATTTCCTTAAGTTCATTGCAAACCCTGACGGATTTTCAGCAGATTCCTTGAAATCTGTCAGGAAGAGAAATTTTCCGGGGACAATCCGCAGGAATTTCTTGCCAGTATTTGGAAGATGGAGCGATATAACTATCTCGTCTTCAATATCATATATCTTATCAACCTTGCTCCCGATAAGAAGGCTCATTTCCTTTACAAGATAATTCAATTCAATTGAGGATAGCTTTTTCATTTTCCAGTGTTTGTCTTACAGAGATAAAGAACTTTTTGTTTTTTTCCATCCTATAATCCCTGAATGTGTGATGAAAGTCATGCCATTTACCGTCTTTGAATTCAAGTATTCTATGGGCGTAAATCCCATCTGAGATTTCCTCCTTGAAAGACATTCGTTTATTGCTTGCCATTACAAGTGAATTCTCATCAATATATCCTGCATCTATGTTTATAAGCCGTTTTCCGTCTGAAGAAGTTTGTTTCTCCAAGTCATTTGTAAATTTCTTTATTTCTGCAAGGGAATTACTGGCTATTCCTTTCTGGAAGGCAACAAAGATTTTTTTTAGGCCTTTCCCAAATTCCTTTTCGTAATAATTTGTGAAAGTAAAATCATATTCCTCTGAACGAGATTGTATTTTGCCGAACTTGGATTCTAATTCAGTGATTGCTTTGTTCAAGATCTTATCTTCGGAATACATTAATGCAATGAGGAGGAATGGCATGTTATTTTGAGATGTTGTTGAGATATAAAAAGTTTTACCTAAGTTTTAAAAAATGAAAATCCACTACTTTTATTTTGGCTCAGGAAAAAAGGTTTGACTTTTTTCCCTCGCTATTATATTATGCTATCGCAATGGTTTTTTCCGACCACGAACAAGTTGAATATTAAATGCGAAGGAGGAAAATACAGACAGAATTAATAGTATTTTCCGACTGAGCCAATATATAAGAAGTTTTTAGTTTTTCTGTTTTTTGTAAAGTGAATTATTCTCAAGATGGGAGTAAGAAATTTCATGTTTGCAATACAACCATCTCTCAGAAATCTTCTTAAGCTTTGACAATCTCAGCTACCTCAAAAGTAGTAAGAATAGGATGTGATTTGCTGTCAATGGGAAATTCTTCTAAATACAATTCTGTCGCTTCTCTGAGATTTTCAATTGCTTCCTCGACAGAATTTCCTTGGCTTGTTGTTCCTATCTCTGGACATTTTGCA
>CAZXRI010000206.1:0-2164 GCA_964642765.1 uncultured Methanosarcinales archaeon
ATAACAGAAACCTCCTGAGCCCTTCCAGAACCCAGGACAGGAACAAGCACTTTTTCTCCGCGTGAAATTGTCTCCTTGATAAGCCTTCCAAACTCAGCCTCCTGCTCTTCTCTCGGCGGAGTAACGCAATCCTTACCTCCGTAAGTTGATTCAATAATCATAGTTTCCAATCGAGGAAAAATAGTAACAGCAGGCTCAAGAAGATTACTCCTTCCATACTTCAGGTCAGCAGTATAAACAAGATTATGCAACCCATTCCCGATATGCAGATGAACCATTGCAGAGCCTAAGATATGCCCAGCATTATAGAAAGTAATCCTCATGTCAGGAGAAATATCAGTAACCTCCTCATAATCAAGGCAGATAGTATGCTTAACCATCTCCTTAACATCGTCTGCAGTATAAACAGGCTCCTTGCCGTCATTCTTTGCAATCTTAATCAAATCCAATTGCATCAATGCACTCACATCCCTTGTAGGAGCAGTACAATAAACAGGTCCTCGATAACCATACTTGAAAAGATAAGGAACAAACCCGCTATGGTCAAGATGAGAATGACTTATGATAACAGCATCAAGCTCTTTTATATCAAATTCAGGAGCATCTAAATATGGATAAGCCTCATCTTCAGAAGCAAGATTAATTCCGCAGTCAAGCAAAACACGTGATTCAGGAGTCTGGAGAAAAAAGCATGACCTTCCAACCTGCCTTCCAGCTCCTAAGCATGAAATCCTAACCCATTCATTTTTCTTCTCTCGAATCCATCCATCATAAATCCTATGCCCTGTCTTATCAAGAAATTTCCTCCTGTAATCGCTATGCTGATACAATACAGCCTTAATATCCTCGATAAGCTTTGACCTGATAGCAGGCTTTCTCCTGATAATAGGAACCCATAAAATCTTTCCGCGAATCTCCCTCAAAAAAGAGCCTTGCTTCCCGATAGCTAATCCTGGCTTATCTGCCTCAATAATAACCCTTGACCTGTGAGGATCAAAAATAACTTTATCAATGCCAGCTTCCTCAGGAATAATCGAGCGGATAACCTTTTCAGCCTCTTCCTGATCCATTGTTATTGACGGATCCGGCCTTAACTCGATTCTTTTCTTGATAACATCCACAACACGCTTGATAGCTCCCCCATTCTCGAGGAAAAATTCGGCATCCTTAGTGTAAAGGACAATGTTCGCTGCCTCAAACGCAGCATCGCTAATCTTATTCTCAGGCAGTTGCTTGAGTATCTCCTTAATTATCTCTACCATTTTTAGTTTTTTTAATTATACCTATCTCCACTCCATAGAATTTTTGAAAATAAACAAAAAGAAGATTGCTCTTCTAATCAACAGTTACCTGTATTTCTTTATCACTCTTCTACGCTTGTCTTAACATATTTTGTCGGCAGTTTCTTAACGCCTTCTGACGTAATTGTAACAACATCAATTCCATTTCCAGATGCAATATCCCTCTGCAATGCTGCATTAACAGCTTTTACAGCAAGCCTTGCTCCTTCATCCACGCTTAGGTTCTTCTTATACAAAGTCTCAAGAACACCTAAAGCAAAAACGCTTCCTGAGCCTGAAGAAACAAAATCATCACATTCAGCAATGCTACCATCAGCAGCTACCTCATAAGCATAATACCCGCTTACATCCTTTCCACCAACAATAAAATGCGAAATACCGGGAAGCATGCTCATCTTCCTGATATTATTATACACGAACATAGACAGGAGATTAACAGCCTCCTTGACATAAATATTCCTTCCTGTCCTGATTTTCTGGAGCTTTAACTCAGCTCTCATAATCTTAACAAGAAGCTGGACATCAGACACAACCCCTGCTGTTGTAACTGCAATATCCTCTGTAATAGACACAACCTTCTCAAAATTCTTATTTGCAATAAGGTAACCGGCAGTTGCTCTCTTATCAGCAGCAAGCACAATACCATCTTTACATACAATTCCAACTGTTGTTGTTCCAGTCTTTAACATTTCTTGGTTTTCCATCTTAACTCCAAATCCTGCTTTACAAGATTTCAGAATTTCCTAGAATAATTTAAACTTAATATGAGTATGTGTTAAGCATCTTATATTTAAACTTTTCGAGTGATTAATAGAAGACAAAAATAACGCATAATTTATATACTACTTATGCATCATATTTTG
>CAZXRI010000207.1:0-2149 GCA_964642765.1 uncultured Methanosarcinales archaeon
GCTCTTCTTTGATAAGGTTGCATACTGTATGATTTGAGTCTATCTCAATAACAAGCGAATTTTTTTTCTCCTCGATGATTTTGATGTTCATTTATATTCACCATGGGATGGAGTATAGCGGCTGTTTATATATATTGCTGTTTCTCAAGGCGGATTTAGAATATTTTAAATATCTGGAATAATTTCTGGAATAATAACTATGGCAGAAAAAAATAACTCAAATTATGATATTGCAATCATTGGAGCTGGATGCGCAGGATTAGCAGCTGCTATGTATTCCGGAAGGTTTGAGCTGAAAACAATTGTATTCGGAGATATAGTTGGCGGAGTAATTATAACAACTGATACTGTTGAAAACTATCCCGGGTTTGTCAGATTAACCGGATATGAGCTTGCTGAGAAGCTGAAGGAGCATGCCCTGAGTTATCCGTCTGTAAATATTGTCGAGGAAAAGGTTGTTAATGTGTCTAAATTGAGCAATGGATTGTTTGAGATAGAAACATCTTCCAAAAAGTATAATGCAAAAGCAGTAATATTCGCAACAGGGACTGAAGTGAAAAAGCTGAATATTCCAGGTGAGAAGGAATTTGCAAACAAAGGTGTTCATTTTTGTGCATTATGCGACGGGGCTTTTTACAAGAATAAAAGAATAGCTGTAATTGGCGGTTCTGATTCTGCTGCAAAAGAGGCTTTGCTGTTGACACAGTTTGCAGAGAAGGTTTATGTTATTTACAGGGGAGAAAAGATAAGGCCTGAGCCGATAAATTATAATCGTGTGATGGAGAATAAGAAAATCGAGATTATCTACAAGACAAATCTAAGGGAGATAAAGGGCGATAAAACTATGAAGAGTGTTATTCTTGATAATCCTTATAATGGAAGCAATGAGTTAAATCTCGACGGTATTTTTGTTGCTGTCGGTCATATTGTGCTTTCCGGGTTGGCAAAAAATATTGGTGTGAAGCTTAACCAGAAAGGTGAGATTATTATTGACAGGGAATCCAAGACAAATGTATCAGGAGTTTTTGCAGCAGGTGATTGTGTAGATACAAAATTCAAGCAGGCTATTACTGGAGTTGGAGAGGCTGTTGCTGCTTCTTATGCTGCATACCAATTTGTTAAGGAGAATGAATAATAGTTTCGGGAAGTTTTCTGCATCTCATATATTTATTATCTGATTTTCTTTTGAGCCGTCCCTGTAAACTGTTATTCCTTTGCATCCTGATTTCCATGCGAGAAAATATGCCCTCTCAACATCTGTTATTGTGGCATCCGACGGGAAATTGACTGTCTTTGAAATTGCGCAATCAATATTCTTCTGGAATGCTGCCTGAGTTTTTATATGTCCCTCAGGGCTGATGTCATGTGCTGTTACAAAAACCTTTTTTATTCTCGGAGGAATGCCTTCTATATTCTGGACAGAGCCAGCATCAATAACTGTTTTCATCAAGTCATCTGTATATAAGCCCTCTTCTTTCAGGGCATTTTCAAAATAAGGATTGATATAGCTTATTTCCATATTTCCGAATACGCTTCTCCTGTATGCAAGTGCAAAGTGCGGCTCTATTCCTGCAGATGTGTCAGCGAGAATGCTCCTCGATCCAGTTGGTGCAATTGCTATGAGGCAGGCATTTCTCTGCTTTTCCTTGAATATGCTTTTCTTGAAATTAGGAAATGCTCCGCGGTCATTTGCAAGTGATTGTGATGCTTCACGAGCAGAATCGCTTACATACTTTGCAACCTTGTCAGCAAGCTCATAAGCTTCTTCCGATTCATAGGGAATCTTCATCTGGTAGAGCATATCAGCCCAGCCCATTAATCCTATGGCAATTCTCCTGTTTTCAAGGACTGTTTTTTCTATTGATGCAAACGGGAATTTTGTCGAATCAATTATATCGTCGAGAAAACGAACAGAAAGCTTTATTGTTTTTTTCAACTCATCCCAGTCTATCTTCTTGTCAGGAAGGATAAACTTTGAGAGGTTGATTGCTCCAATAGGAGAGCCGTCATAAGGCTGCATTGGCAAATCACCGCAAGGGTCAGTTGTTTCTATCCTGCCTAATTCTGGAAGCGGGTTGTCTTTGTTGATTCTGTCAATAAACAATATTCCGGGGTCAGCATTTTTCCATGCCATGAAAACAAGTATGTC
>CAZXRI010000208.1:0-2145 GCA_964642765.1 uncultured Methanosarcinales archaeon
AATATTAATATAAGGCACATTGACATAAAGCTCGGAGAGAGTAAGCTTGAGGTTTATTACGACGGGAAACCGCTTCATGATTTTGACTGTGTTTATGCAAAGGGTTCTTTCAGGTATGCTCTCCTGCTTAGGTCAATAACAGAAGCAATTAGCAGCAAGACATATCTTCCTATTTCAGCAGAGGCATTCAGCATTGCACATGATAAGCTTTTGACGCATCTTGTTTTGCAGAAGAATAATATTTCAATGCCTAAGACCTATCTCAGCTCAACTGTTCTTGCAGGGAAAAAGCTCCTCGAGAAAGTGCATTATCCGATTGTGATGAAATTCCCGCATGGCACTGGCGGAAGAGGTGTGATGTTTGCTGATTCTTATTCGTCTGCATCTTCTGTGTTTGATGCTCTCGAAGCATTGAGGCAGCCGTTTATTATTCAGGAATACATTGAGACAGGCGGCAGTGATGTCAGGGTTATTGTTGCTGGTAACAAAATTATTGGCTCAATGAAAAGAAAGGCTGTTATTGGTGAGAAACGCTCAAACATTCATGCTGGCGGAACAGGAGAGCCTATTACATTAGACTCATCAGCCCAAAACCTTGCGATAAGGACAGCAAAGGCAGTTGGAGCAGAAGTCTGCGCTGTTGATATGCTTGAAAATCCGAGAGGAGGTTATCTTGTGATTGAGGCAAACCTTTCTCCTGGGCTGCAAGGAATAACAAAGGCAACAAACCTTGATGTTGCAGACAGGATTGCAAAGTATCTTTTTCAGAGGGCAAAGGAGATTAAGGATTCATCAAGAAAAGAATCAACAAGTCAGATTTTGGAGGCGCTGGATGTGAAAAAGTCAGGGAACATAAAGCAGTCTCAGCACATTTTTACAAATCTTGATTTTCGCGGAGAGAGAATTCTCCTGCCAAAAATTGTTTCTGCCCTCGGTAATTTAAGGGAAAAGGATGAGGTTACTATTGAGATAGAGAAGGGGAAAATAAAAATAGAGAAGAATTAAGATGCATATGAAAGCTGTTGCTATTATTGGTGGAGGTTTTTGTGGGGCTGTGTGTGCAAGGATTCTTGAGAAAAAGCTGCCTGAAGGTTATTCGCTGATTTTGTTTGACAGGAAAAAGGATTTTGAATATACTCCTTCTGTGCACAAGCTGATTACAGACGTGGATTACGAGAAGAGAATCACTGTTCCGTATTCAAGGTTTCTGAAGCGGGCAAAGATAATTAATGATGAGATTGTTTCTGTTTCAGCCGTGGAAAAAAGCATTAAGACTAAGCAGGCAGGTTATATGTTTGATTATCTTGTTGCTTGTTCAGGCTCTGTAACTCCAAAGCCTAATATTATCAATGCCTTTGTATTGAAATCAGTTAATGATGCTCATGCGATAAGGGAAAAGTTTTCTGCTGTAAAGAATGTCATAATTGTCGGCGGAGGATTTACAGGCGTTGAGATTGCAGGTGAGCTGGCTACAAAGACAGATAAAAAGATTGAGATTGTTCATGCTGGAAAAAGGCTTCTTGACAGGCTTCCTGAAAGTGTTTCTGTTAAAGCCCAGAGATTTCTCGAGAGAAAAGGCGTGAGTGTTCGGCTGAATGAAAGCAGGGATAAGTTTGATTGTGATTTGGTTATCTGGTCAGCTGGCATAAAGGCAGAGACTTATTTCATAGAGGGTTTTCCTCTAAATGATAGAGGCTGTGTTCAGGTTGATTTGAATCTCAGGGTTAAAGGATATGATAATATCTTTGCAGGCGGTGATATTGCTGATTTGCCTGAGGAGAAATGTGCGCAGAATGCACAAATTCACGGTAGGATTATTGCTGAGAATGTTATTAATTCTATTAGCAAGAAAAAGCTCGTCGAGTATGCACCGAAAAAAAGGATTATGGTTGTGAGTTTGGGAGATTATTATAGCATAATGGCTTTTCCTGATTTTGTTCTGTCTGGCATTATTCCGTCGATGATAAAGAAGATGATTGAGATTATGGTGGTTAGAGGGACTAGCGGGAGATAGAGGGACCAGAAGGATTCTTTCAACCAATATATACAGCGAATTTTCTCCTCAGAGTTCAACACCAGTAATTAATTAGACGATTTGATAAGTGGTTCTGCTCGCCTTCCTCTTTGCATACTGGCGAGCACGTG
>CAZXRI010000209.1:0-2141 GCA_964642765.1 uncultured Methanosarcinales archaeon
AAATGAACATTCTTCCTTATATTTGTATTTATAAAGAAATTTGCAAAAGTTTAGTGAACTAATATCGGAATTGTGAACTAATATTGAAATTATACGCTTTTTCGTCGGCATGAATGCAGTGAATTACGAAATCAGTTCACAAATTGGAAAAGTGTATGTGGGGGTGTCTCCTTTATAAAGTTTAAAAACGACCTATATACTGTAGAAGTGAGAACTAATTACGGAATTATACAACATGAGAAAAAATCAAAAATCCCTATCTAATCAATTCAAATGCCCGATTCTATAAGTCTTTCCCCAAAGTGTAAATGAATCTGCCAGAAGAAATTCAGAATGCCCTAGCTCTCCGATTATTTTGGCAAAATCTTGTTTTGCTGCTGATATTTCAAGAGGACAGGGAGGAGAATTATCAGATTTAAGCGACAATACCCTCCAGTCATTAGGATTTCCATTTTTACCAACAACAAGATAGCGGGGCGCAATTTCATCGCTGGCAGAATAAAATGCTAAAAAATAGTTTCCTTCTTCTCCTTGATATCTTAGCAATGCTCTAAAATTGCCGTCGAAGCTAGGAGTTTTATAGGGATTATCTAATGTATGTTCATGCTGGTGCCACAAATCATCAAGGGCTTTTTTAAGAATTGTCTGCCCTTTCTTCAGATAGCAACTGAGAGTAACTTCCTTTACTGCTTCATCAATAGTTGAATCGTTCTGGTATTGCCTGTGATAGTATCCGTACACATCACTTCTTAACATTATTCCATCTTCACTTTTATTATATGGCTCTTTTGAAATCACAACAAGGTAAACACCATTCTGTCTCTGAACCAAATCTATCTTTGTTATATCTCCTTCACCAAAGAATGTACTGTTCCTAACAACATCATCTAAATAGGACGTTCTGTTAAGTGGAACTTCTATATGAGATGAATTAACCTGAGAAGACGGATATGGTTTCTTCATTGGTGTACATGGAAGACTACTGTGTTCTTTGTGTCTAACTGTTCCTTGCAAGCCCAATTTAGTTATTTTCTCGACTAACAGGTATAAAAATGTTTTGAATAGTGGGTATATTCCGGTATATGCCTTTTCAGAGATAAGATTTAATATTGATGCAGATTTACTTTAGCTTATGCAATTCCGCTTAATCAATTCTGGAAAATCAACTCCTGCAATGAACATGGCAATTGATGAGGCTCTTCTCGATAGCAAAATGCATGTCCTTAGGTTTTACCAATGGCAGCCTCCAGGGCTTTCTGTTGGTTTTTTCCAAAATGTTAAGGATGAGATAAACCTTGAGCAGTGCAAAAAATCAGGTGTTGATATTGTTAGGAGATTAACAGGAGGAAAAGCAGTTCTTCACGAGAATGAATTGACATATTCAATAATCATGGACGAAAATCTGTTGCCAAAGAGTATTGTTGAAAGTTATAAGATTATTTCACAAGGGATTTTGATAGCACTTGAAAGGCTTGGGCTGAAAGCAGGCATGAAAGAATTTCTCGACGAAAAGCCAACATCTGCAATATGCTTTAACGAGCCTTCTTATTATGAAATAATTGTTAATGGAAAAAAGATTGTCGGCTCTGCCCAGACCAGAAAAAAAGGGAAAGTCCTTCAGCATGGAGCTGTGCTGATTGATATTAACATTGAGAAATATTGCTCTCTATTCAATACATATTCAGAGAAATCCGTCGGGGAAACAATAAAAAGGGTTACTTCATTAAAGAAGGAGTTAAGCAGGGAGATTTCTTTTGATGAAGTTGCAAATGCAATGAAGTTTGGATTTGAAAAAAACTTTAAGGCAGACTTTATCAATTCCGAGCTGGCAGATGAAGAAAAAGAATTGTCAGAAAAACTTTCCAGAGATAAATACTCGTCTGATGAATGGAACCTTATGAGGTAAAACCAATATTATTTTAACCAGCTAACAAAATACCTAATTAACAATGGTCAAGATAGTTATGGCATTCGGAAGCTTTGATTTTCTTCACGAAGGTCATCTCTATTATTTCCGGGAAGCAAAAAAGCTCGGGGATAAATTGATTGTTATCGTCGGACGGGATTCAACAATTGAAAAAGTCAAGGGAAGAAAGCCGAGACTCTCCGAGGAAGAAAGGCTTGCTGAAATAAGGAAGATT
>CAZXRI010000210.1:0-2141 GCA_964642765.1 uncultured Methanosarcinales archaeon
AATATATCCAAAGATGATGCTGGAGAATAAATATTAGCAGGGTTGACAAAATGGCTGAAGAAACAAATGCAAACGCAGAAATGAAATTGGCAGATGTAAAAGAAATATCTGATGAGAAGAAATCAGACGGGAAAGCTCTCGATGCCCAGATAAAAGCTGATGATAATGCAGATAGCAAAGATGGAGAGAGAATTGAGCCAATAGAGAATACTGTATTCAAGAAAGTTAAATCTATCCAGTTCTCGCTTTTGTCGCCGAAGATGATTAAGAAGATGGCAACAGCAAAGGTTGTTACTCCTGAACTTTATGATAAGGAAGGTTATCCTGTCGACGGCGGATTAATGGATATTCGCTTAGGTGTTATTGATCCCGGGCTTAGGTGCAAAACATGCGGCTCAAAGCTAAAGGAATGCATCGGGCATTTTGGATTTATTGAACTTGCAAGACCTATTGTCCATGTCAAGTTTGTTACTAATCTCCTGACTTTCCTCAGGTCAACATGCAAAGACTGCTCGAGGATTCTTCTTCCAGATGCCAAGATACAATCTTATAAGGAGAAACTTGCAAGAGTCGAGAAGGAAAGAGGTATTGACAAGAAGCGCGTTGCTGTTAAGAGCATAATGAATGAGGTTAAGACAGCAAGCAAATGTCCGCATTGTGAAGCAAAGCAGCTGAAAATATCAATTGAAAAGCCGACAACATTTATCGAGAATGAAAGAAGGCTGAATCCTATTGAAGTAAGAGCAAGGCTTGAGAATATGAAGGATGATGAGCTTGAATTGTTTGGATTACATCCTGAACATTCAAGGCCTGAATGGATGATATTGACATTGCTTCCAATTCCGCCTGTTACAATGAGGCCATCTATTACTCTTGAATCAGGCGAAAGGTCTGAGGATGACTTGACTCATAAGCTTGGGGATATTGTCAGGATTAATCAAAGATTGTTTGAAAACATTAACGCAGGAGCGCCTGAGATTATCATCGAGGATTTGTGGGATTTGTTGCAGTATCACGTTACAACTTTTTTTGACAACGACATTGCACAATTGCCTCCAGCAAGGCATAGAAGCGGACAGCCTTTGAAAACTATTACTGAAAGAATCAAAAGCAAGGAAGGAAGGATAAGGCATAATCTCGCTGGTAAAAGGACAAACTTTTCTGCGAGAACAGTTATCAGCCCGGATCCTATGATTAAGCTGAACGAAGTCGGTGTTCCTGAGGTTGTTGCGCAGAAGCTTACTGTTCCTGAATATGTTAATGAATGGAACATGGAGCATATAAAGAAATTTATCCAGAATGGTCCGACAAAATATCCGGGAGCTAATTATATTGTAAGGCCTGACGGGAAAAAGAAAAAGCTTACGTCTGAAACAATGGAAGCTGCTTTGCAGGAAATCCAGCCTGGGTATGTTATCGAGAGGCATTTGATGGATGGGGATATTGCAATTTTCAACAGGCAGCCGAGTTTGCACAGGATGTCAATGATGTGCCATAAGGTTAGAGTCCTTCCATACAAGACATTCAGGTTAAATCCTGCTGTTTGCCACCCTTACAACGCAGATTTCGACGGTGATGAGATGAACCTGCATATTCCACAGACAATGGAAGCGCGGGCAGAAGCAGAGATTTTGATGGATGTCCAGACTCAGCTTATCAGCCCGAGATATGGGTTAAGCGTTATTGGCTGTATGCAGGATGCAATCACAGGAAATTATCTGCTGACAAAAGAGCTAGTGTTTGACAGGAAACATTCAATTGACTTGCTTTATGCTGTCGGAATAAGGGATATTTCAAAGCTTCCGAGAAAGGAAAACATTTCAGGCAAGGAAATTTTCAGCGTGCTTATGCCGAATGATTTGAACTTTGACAACAGCAAGGAGAATGAGGAGAATCCTGTTGTTATCGAAGATGGAAAACTCATTAAGGGAATTATTGACAAGAACACTATCGGTGAAGAAGCAGGCCTTTTGCTGAGGACAATCCATAAGAACTACGGCAATGAATTTACTCTTGACTTAATCTGGAAGATGTTCAGGCTTGGGATTGAAGTTTTGCTCAGGGTTGGTTTCTCGACGTGTATTTCAGATACTGATTTACCTGATGAAGCAAGGCAGAGAATTCAGGAAACTTTATTGAAT
>CAZXRI010000211.1:0-2136 GCA_964642765.1 uncultured Methanosarcinales archaeon
CCAAGACTCTAAAGAAAAAGAAGTTTATGGAGCTTTGGTTGATTATAACAAACAAATGGCAAGACTCTGGAACAGGGAGAGTTTGAGAAATACCAATGGGTCTAATGTATTTTCTTTGATGCTTCCGACCCATAGGACAGATCTGAAGGGTGTGATAGGAATGTTAAAGTCGAAGATTTTATATTCCAATTATCACCGCGGTGTAAATTATAAAGTTGGCGGGATTGCATCAGATTATGGTTTCATTACATTGATCGGAAAAGGCAAAGATGCTGAAGTTTTCGATGTCAGCGTGAACACTCCCGGTAAGAATACTAATTGGAAACAATCGAGTTATGGCGGTAGACCTAAACATCCATGGAATATATTTGATTTAGGAGGTGTTACTAACGGAAAAGGTCCGGGACTTTCAAAGGGAGAAGCTTTGTTCCCTGGTCTTCAGTATGCCCTGGGAAATACAGCCGAAATTATAAAAGCCACTTTTGAAAGATCTTTAGATTGGTTTCAGACAGCAGAGGTTCCGGCCAATATGGGAGCACAGCTTAATATCGGATACAGACCAAATGAAAAGCAAGCATATCAATCACGGATATTAGATATGGCAAAAGCCCGGGGAATGAATCCTGATGATGCTTTAAGAAATGTGACGGGTGTAGTTCCTGTGGAAGCAAATTCGGCTCTCATGATTCCTGAGTTTGTCACTTATCTTCCGGAATATGCTGAAATACAAAAGTTGGCAAAGGAAAATAATCTTGAAATTATCGTGGCTCCTACAGGCCCGAGAGCTCTTGATTATTTGGGAGAAAGTGCCGCTTACCTGCTTTCTGAAACTTATAATGCGTTACCAATCGGTAGGTTGGATCAAATTGCGGTAGTGATAGCTCGGGAACTCTCAAGTATTTATGGCGTAAATATAAATTATTATGGAGAATACGATCAGAGGAATGCCGAATTTAGAAGATATCTGCGGGATTATTTACAGAAAAATAATATTCTTGGTAATCTTACTGATTTCTCCAAGACCAATGACCAAATTGCTTATGACATTGTTAAGGCAAATGAGCAGATTAGGCTTCACAGGGGATTCTCTCCGGTGGGAGCAAGCGTGCAAGGAGGAAGTTATCTAAATCTGGTTGGCCGCAGAGCTTTTGACAGCGAACAATACGCTTACTATTCTTATCTTGCCCGAAGAGAAAGAGACATGAAGCTTACCAGGGTAGGCTCTATACCTACATCTGCAAATGTTTCATCTGATGTAGCCGCCCTTCAGAAACAGGAACAGTTATATCTGGATCAGATAAGAGAAAATCAAACTCAGATCACCCAACTTCATGATCAAAAGCAGTCAATAGAAGATAGCCTCACTGATCTTGAACAAAAAGTAACAGAAGCACAAGCTGCTTTGAAAAAGGCAGAGAAAATCAAAAATGCAGTTCCCGAGTTTGCTGGCTTCGCATCTGTCGGAATGGGACCATTATATCCTCCTGTTGCTATAGCTACCAAAGTTATAAAAGACGTTGGGATACCTCTTCTTAGAAGACTTCCAGGCACAGATCAAACTTTCTGGAATCGCGTGCAGACAGTTGCAGACGATCTGGACAATAGAGTCTGGTTTGGGCAGTCAGAAAAAAGAGATGCTTTGCTGCAAACGGCTGGAGATAAAATCAGTCAGCTTTGGTATGCTCTTACTTCTAGATTATCAAGAGAGCCGGATTTTAATAAAAGTGATTTTCTAAACCAACCTCTTATTTTTGAGTTAGACCAAGCTTACGTGAGGGCCAGTTCAGCGAGTGCTCAGAACAATCCTGTTTTGACTCAGATGCAGTTTGCTGATGTGAGTTGTACAAAAGGCTGCTTACTGATACCAGGTGGAGTCATCAACCCAGAAGGATAATAGAAGCAGAAGTTTTAAGGCAGGTGTCTGTAAATCTTTCGCCGGAATTGAGAATTAGAAATCTTCCTGACGTAATTTCTGCAGTTTCAGACATAATTATTGAAGAACAGCCACCTAAATTAGTTCAATCCGTAAATCTTAAAACTCCTTCCAAAAATATTCCAGTTAATGTGATGGTAGGAAACATCGGACTGGCAAAAGCTGATGCAATAGTAAATTCATCAAATAACTATCTTGCTATG
>CAZXRI010000212.1:0-2126 GCA_964642765.1 uncultured Methanosarcinales archaeon
TTCGGGAGAATAGAACAGGAACCGATGTTAAACTCAACTGAATTCTCGCTATATAATATGATTCTCCTCAACTATTCAGCATTGCTCATATCCTCTCTTTCCATTGTAAATTGTCTGGCATTCATTGCAGTAATCATGTGAGGTTCCTTCTGCATAATTAATCCCGCAATCATCCTTGCTGTCGTCGCAGATATTATCTCCATGATAGCTTTTGCATTCTGCAACCTTTCCATTGTAAACTGCAAATCCTGTTATAGTTCCTTCTCCAAACAAAGCCACAACAGCAGAAAGAATAAACAATCCTCCTATAATCATGGCAACAGCAAGAGCAAACCCATTATTGCTTTTGCTAATCTCTTTTTTCTTTTTCATCCTAAGCACCTCTTTTACATTGATAATGCAAATAACATCCAATTAACTCTCCTCAGCAAATCCTCTATAAAAACTTTACCATAATATTTATATATTCTGCTGCCGAGATAAATGAGAGATAATACAATGAAAATAGAAAGAAAGCATCTTGAAATCTGTGAGAGGATAGCTAAAGACATGAACAGGGAATCAAAAATCCCATTAGCAAAAAAGCCTGACAGGATTGAGAAATACGAGGAGGATTTATTCCTGAGAAACCTGACACTTGAGCAGAAAAAAAAGCTCCTCCTGAAAAACCTGTTTCTGCTGATTGCATCTACTTTCGCGATTGATATTCGCAATATAAAATCTCTAAAGTCAAAAAGCCTTGTCTATGAAAAAATAAAATCCCGCCTTGGGCTGCTTAGGAATACTGTCAGCAAGCTGAGGGACATAAATTATTACCTGAAAACAATTTACATCTCAGAGCTTAATGCTGATAAGATAAAAGCCGGGAAAAGAAAATCAGGCAATAAGCCAGTTCAGGTTATCCTTCCTTTATTCGAGGAAAGCGGGCATCTTACCAAAGATGATATTGATAAGCTTGAGCAGACTGTCTATCTCTTTATATTAAAGTCAGAATTCCTCGACCAGAAAATCCTCGAGGGTTATAAGGCAAAAAAGTTCGAGGTTGTTGAGCAGGAAACAGTTGAGATAAAGGATCTCGAGGATATAATTGCAAGGCAGTCAGAGCTTTTGTGTTATCTTGAGGCAAAGATTCCGCCGGCAGCAAAATTCAAGGCAACACTTTTAAACAAGAGGATATTTGCAGAATGGGTATCGCGGATATTTGCTTTGCTGGTAGCGATTCATTTTGAGGTGGAGAAAGAGGAAGTCATTTTTGCAAGGCTGAAAAAATCCCAAAAAACCAGAAGAATATTAAATAAGAGAATAAACTCTCTTGTAAACGAGAAGTTTGCTCTTATGAAACTTAAGGAGCAGAGATTGCTTAGCTATTCAGAGATTAAGAATATCGAAGATGAGCATCATGTTGTGCTTCACCATTATACATCGTCGCTGAAGCTTTAGGATTGACAAAAGGCAAATTCATCAAATGATAATTATAACAAACAAATATTTGAAATCAGGGTTAAAATGGAAAGGGCAAAGGAAGAATCAGCAGTCATACTGGACTTTTTGCCTCATGGATATGTTTATGACAACAAGCCATTGCACATGAGGACTCCGATAGCTCAAGCTATAGGCAGGAAATTCTTTGTTCTTCTTGAATTGGCTCCTAAAAAGGATGTGCATCTCCAGCCTCATGATGATGTTTATATTGGCGACGGTAAAAGGGATAAGATTCATCATATAATTGGTAAGCTTCCGATAAGCAAGCTTACTGCAACTGCAAAGCATGAATTGGATGCAATGCTCAAGGAATTAGTTTTGCAGAATGAAAAAAGGTTTGTGGATTTCTTTAATACTGCAAGGCCTCTCAGCACGAGAATGCACCAGCTTGAGCTTCTTCCTGGGTTAGGCAAGAAGCATATGTGGGAGATTATTGAGGTAAGGGAGGATAAGCCTTTTGAGAGTTTTGCAGATATAAGGCAGAGAGTTAAGTTAATGCCTGACCCTGAGAAAGCTATAATCAGGAGAATTCTCCTCGAGATGGAAGGCAACGAGAAGCACAGGCTGTTTGTTGAGATGTAGTTCTTTTTTTGTATTTGTTTAGCTAATTTCCCTCATTTTTAGGTTTCTGACTGCTAAGTATA
>CAZXRI010000213.1:0-2124 GCA_964642765.1 uncultured Methanosarcinales archaeon
AACATTATTCGGAGATGTTCAAATAATAAACATCATTCACTAAGATGACAATGTCGGTTAATAGAAAGGTTTAAGATTAATTAAGCATAGGCATTATCTGTGAACCACATCAAATTCATGCTCGAGGCAATTAAGGAGGCAAAGAAAGGAATCAGGGAAGGAGGAATTCCTATCGGCTCTGTGCTTGTTCTTAATGGAAAGGTTATTGGGCGAGGGCATAATCGCAGAATCCAGAAAGGCTCTGCAATTCTTCATGCTGAAATGGATTGTATCGAGAATGCAGGCAGGTTAAAGGCAAGCGATTATAAGAAGTCCATTATTTACTCGACGCTATCCCCATGCGATATGTGCACAGGGGCAATTCTCCTGTATAATATTCCGATTGTTGTTATAGGAGAAAATAGGACATTCAAAGGCCCTGAAAGCTACTCAGGAAAAAGAGGCATAAAGGTTATTAATCTGGATTCTGATGAGTGCAGGAAGCTTATGGCTGATTTTATCGGGAAGAAACCAGAGATATGGAATGAGGATATTGGCAAATAGCAAACCTCATCATAAAAATTCAACATCTATTTCGATTGCATCATCTGTCGGGTATTCCTCGACAATTGCAGGAATTAAGCCGAGGGATTTAATTGCATCTGATTTTTCTCTGAGGATTTTGGCAGGGAGTATTATCCTAAGCTTTTTCTCGTCTATGACAAGGGATTCTTTTGAAATGGACAATTCCCTGTTTAGCATTGCCTTTGCATTTGCCAGTTTTTTGATGACAGTTTTTTTGTTTGCCTGTTTTAGCTGTTCTCTATATCCTGAGGATGGTTTTAGTTCATGAATATACACGCATCCTCTTATGAGCAATCCTTCTTTTGTGATTGTGTCAAATGAAAGTGCTGAGTGTTTTGCCCTGAGCTTTATCCTTTCACCGACCTGAACAGAGTCCTTGAGCTTTGCTGTGCAAAAATATGCATTCAATCCTTTTGACTTTGCATATCTGAGCATCCTGAGTGCCATTTCCTTTGAGCCTTTTACGCCATAACTAATTGAATCCTTCTGCATAAATCTTCTCGTCGATAATTCATAATGAGGGATTTTCGTGTCTGAGAGTTCGAGTTCATTTAGGTTTATGAAATCAATCTTGTCTATCAGATAATCAATGAGCTTTTTTGTTTTTTGCTCATAGCCAGGAATTGCTGGAATCTCAACACCAATGTCCCAGCTAAATTTTTTTGCAAGGTTAATCCTTTGCCAGAGAGTATTATCATCGAGGTCTGGATGGAATCTGATTTCGTCTAATCCTGCATTGTAAAGTTTTGTGAGTTTTTCTTTTGTTACAAGCTTTAATGGAGTGTAAAGGTGTATGTGGAATGATTTGCCGAATTTTTTCTTTAGCTGGCTTATGTATTTGCAGCATCTTTCTATTTTGGCAAGAGGATCTCCTCCTGTGATTCCTGCTCCTTTTGCTTCTGTTATTTGCGCTTCACGGAAAAGTTCTATTGGATTTTCAGGATTTGATATTTGCCATTCATTTGCATAAGTGATGTCAATTCCGAATTTCTTCTCGCTTATTGGGCAGTAAAAGCATTTTTGTGCGCATATCCCTGTGATAAATAAGACGAGCTTTCTGCCTTTGACGCATAATGAACAGCCTTTGGCTATCCTGCCTGTGCACCATGAATGGTATTTTGTCTTGTGGATTTGTGATTGGGACATTCTAAGGGATTGATTTCTAAGACGATATTTAAAGGTTAGCCTTGGCTTTCTGAGTTGTATAATTCGGTAATTAGTTCTCACTTCTCCAGTATATATATCGTTTTTAAACTTTATAAATGAGCCACCCCTACATACAATTTTGATATTTGTGAACCAATTTCCACATTGAAAGATATTTCTCGTCTGTAAAAGGTATAATTCGGTAATCGGTTCACAATTCGGAAATCTGTTCACAGATTTGCTCTATAGGTTTCCTCTGGAGTTTTGTACTCCAGAGCATGATGAATTCTCTCCTCATTATACCACCTAACAAACTCCTGCAAAGTTTCTTCTGGATGCTTTTTCATTCTTTTCTTCATAGTATCAAACCACTTTTCCATCTTGCCGTTTGTTTGTGGGTGATTTCTTCTTGAA
>CAZXRI010000214.1:0-2092 GCA_964642765.1 uncultured Methanosarcinales archaeon
AGGATTATCGACAGAAGATTCACATGCACTCCAGGAATTATTCCTGTGAATGCTCCGATTAATGTCCCGAGAAAAATTGCCAAGAGGATTGAGAGGAGCATTTTAACCTTAATCAATCACCCTGACATTATCAGCAGATATTATTCCATCATTCTCTCTGCCGATTATCTCAATCTGATTCCCAACCGATAAGTTCATCCCTTTTGGCTTGTAAACAAGAACATCTGTTTTTTTCTCCTCGATGATTTCGATAATGACAGCATTTTTTGCATCCTTTATGTTTGTGATTGTGCCTTTTGCCTTTATTATTTCCCAGTCTTTCAGCTTGTTTGCACTCTGGTAATCAGGAGATAAATAATTCGAGACAGCAGCAAGCATAAGAAGCCCTAGGATAGAGACAATAAGCGCTATCTTCATTATTGTTGTGTCCTGCATGAGAATAATTATGTTTGAGATAGATAAATCTGACTGGCAGAACTTTTTTTAATATGGATTAATGCCAGTCAGATTTGCTGAAATTAAAAATTCCAATTAGGAATTTTTAAGCCTCAAAATTCCTAAAGAATTTTGAGCAATCCGAGTTAGTTGGGGAGACCATCGGATTTTCTTCAAATATTTCTTTTTTGCCAGTATCAGCCAACATAACTCATCCGTTTCTGCTCTGATAGTTCTGTTGCTTCCTGTCCCTTCTTGAGGATGTTCTTTAGTTTCTCCTCGAATTTCTCAGCCTGTGCAAGCAATGGCTTGTAATCAACATCCAAATCAAGATATTTATCCAATGTCTCAATGATTTTTGCTGCTGCATTGCTGTCAGGAAGCTTTGAATGTGTTTCTGAAAATATGCATGTAATAGGGATTTCTTCATGCTTCAACAGCAATGCTCCTGAAACACCGACGATAATTCCCTCGTTTAATGCAGAAACATTTAGCTTCTTGAGTTTCTGCTGGCTTTTCTCATCGCTTGCAAAATAAAATGACCTTGTTCCTGATGTTTGCTCATTGGAGCCAACTCCTTCGAGAGAGATTATCTCCTTTGCTCCCAATTCACGGGCAATTTTCATTATGATATCTGCAAGCTCCCATTCAAATCCTGTTGTTGAGCTGATTGCATGGATTATGATTATGTTGTATTCCTTGTTATAGAAAAATCCGAACGGCTCGACTATTTTGTTGTCATGGATTGCAGCTATAGCAGGCATTTCATAGAACAGTATTTTCCCTGCCGGCTCATTGCTCAAATGCTCGAGAAGATATTCTGTTGAAATTGTTCCGACTAATCCGAATCCTGGAAATCCTGTAATTACTGTCGGACTTTTAGGTTTTTTGTAATATTTGATGTCCATTTTATGTGCCTGTTTTTCTTTGTCTTCTCTCTTCAATTGCTTTTCTTCTGGATTCAGAAGCTTCTGAACTTCGCTTATTATGTCCATCACTTAACTTTGTTTGCTTCTCCCTTACTATTCTTCTTTTCTCTAATTCCTCAGCTCTTCTTTGAGTTTCCTCACTGTGAACTGCCTGTTTTTCCTGCTGTTCATATTTATGGATTACCTGCCTTAACCCATTAACAGAATTAGTTATGCCTGATGAAGCATTCCTTGCATCCCTGCCTATTCTTCTGTTGTTAACATTGCTTCTTGAGAAATATGTTCTAGAACGTTGGATTTCCCCTAAAAGCTTTTTCCCCTCAGATGCGCCTTCAACTGCTCTCTCTCCTGCTGTCCTTAATAGTTGAGGCTGTTTTTTTAATATGCCAATCAATGTTGCAACATCTCCTCCTATCTGGCCTATTACTGAATAATGAGCTTTCTGCATATACGCTTCAAGCTCTGCTAATATGCCAAGAATTTCTGCATTGTACGCCATCCTTCCTTTTCCTCCTGCAGGGATTGATGCTGTTGTATCATGCTTGCCTGATGTTTCCTGAAGCTTTATAAGAAGCCTGTAAATAATGTTTGTAAGCTCTCTGAGATTATAAAATGTTTTTTCTACCATTCATTTTCCTGAGATAATGTTGTATATAAATCTTACTGGCAGAGAATAATAGAAGACAAAAATAACGCATAATTTATATACTACTTATGCATCATATTTT
>CAZXRI010000215.1:0-214 GCA_964642765.1 uncultured Methanosarcinales archaeon
ATGGCACGCTCACAGCATCCTGACTCTGCATCATCACAGTTTTATGTTGCACTTGAAGATTCTCATTTTCTCGACGAGAATTATGCAGTATTTGGGCAGGTAACAGAAGGAATGGATGTTGTCCAGTCTCTTAGGGTTGGAGATAAGATGATTAGTGTAAAGATTGAGTAATAGCAATTTTTTCTGTATAGTAATAATGTATTGCTTTGTCCTT
>CAZXRI010000215.1:224-2088 GCA_964642765.1 uncultured Methanosarcinales archaeon
CCTTTAGTGATACCACCATAACGCAAATAGATTACACTTATTATACAGACATAATATATGTATAATACAGATATAATACAAATAAAATAATTCCTTGTTTCTCCGTCATAAAGAAAGGTTTACATCATGAGAAGATATATTTCTCTTAACAACAATAAAGAATACAACAACTAACCTTTTATAATACAAGTATAATACATATAAATTACAATATACAAACTTGCGCAAGAGATATAGCAAACACCATCTTATACACATCAAGATTCAAAAACATTTAAATATAAGATAGTGTAATACAAATAGAATACAACAAGATTACTTATACAATGCAAAAAGAAGATGAGTCTGTGCATATAATGAATGTAAGGCTTCCGAATGAGATAGTTGAATGGCTTGATTCTCTTGTAGAGGCAAACATATACGGAAGCCGCTCAGAAGCTGTCCGTGACTTCATAAGAGAATACCTGAGGTCGAGCAGAAATGCCTAAGGCAAAATCAAAAGAATCAAAATCAACAATGGTTTCAGTCAGGATTCCTTCTTCTCTGATAGACGAGCTTCGCCTAATATCAAAAAAAGACCATTTTCTCGACGTAAGTGAAACAGTAAGGAGCATTATCAGGAGCAACTGGCTCAGATACAAGGACCCTGTTGCATACCAGCTCAAGGAAATCAAAAAGGAAATCTCAGATTCTTTAACAAAGAAAAATCAGGAAATGCTGCTGGCAGAACTTGAGAAAATTCGGGACAGCCTTTTAGGAAATAAAGATGAAAAGAAATAGCAATTCAGGAGGAAAGAGAACGATATTATTAATAGCATTAGCTCTGCTCCTCTATACATTATCAGCTCACGCACAAACTTTCTCAACAACAATTACCCTTACACCATCATCAGGAACAGGCATTAACATAGACTTAATATCTCCTGACAGCTATTCATACAAATCAGACTCAAGCATCAATTTCAGGTTTGTAGCAACTTACAACAAAAGCCTTGCAATAACATGCGGAGTGTATATTGATAATATCCTTCTAGACAACATTACAGTAACAAACGGGCAGGAAACAATCATGCCTGTAACCAACCAGATTTCAGAAGGTATCCATAACTGGCATGCATTATGCGTTGATTCAATAAACAACAGCAAACAAAGCAGTTCAAAATCATTTGTTGTGGACTTAACACCACCGAAGATTACACTAATTAATCCTGATCCTGCACTAACGCTTACAAACACAATGGCATTCAACTTCACGCCGATAGATAACATTGCAGGCACAACTATATGCAGCCTGATGCTCAATGGAGAAACAAAGTCAAGCAATATTCAGGCAGGAAACAACAGTCTTCAAAGTGTTACACTGACAAATCTCGCAAACGGAACATATAGCTGGAATGTTTCATGCACGGACATAGCTGGAAACACAAACACAAGCAAAACACAGTTGCTTTATGTTGACACAAATAAAAATTTCAGCATTGCCCCAAACAAAAACACATACACTCTCGGAGAAGGAGGCTTGCTTATAATTACAGCACCATACAACTCAGAAGTAAAGCTCCTGATTACAACACCAAAACTCACATCAATAGTAAAGACATACACAGGAACATATCCACTAATAGACACAATTGACTATGCATCTTACCCGGGAAAATATACAATAGACGGCTATCTGAATTATAATGGAGCTGTAAAGAATATCCAGACAAGTTTTGATGTGACCAATACACTTAAAGCAAGAATAATAATGGATAAATCAAAAGCCAAAAAAGCCGATGCTGTTTTATTTACAGGAGATGCAAGCGGAGGCATAGGCGATATAACATACTCATGGGAATTTGGAGACGGAGCAAGCACAAGC
>CAZXRI010000216.1:0-2082 GCA_964642765.1 uncultured Methanosarcinales archaeon
GATGTCTCGTTCTGAATCTGATATTGAACAGCCATTGTTTACAATTAAAGAGATTGGACAGTCTGTTACTGAAGGTTCTAGATTTGGTACTTTATTGAAAACAGCAACTGATGCAATCAGAAAAGGTGCTGGAGCAATTGAGTTGTCAACACAGATGGGTGGAGGAGCTGAGAGTGTTGGTGCTGAAGCTTATGGAAAGGATGCAAGAGAAGCATTGCGTGATTTAGCTAGAGCAAATGAAGTAACATTTACAAGCGTCCATACGCCAGTAAATATTGGCAATATGTCAGGTTATAATCCGCAAGAGCGTGGGTTTAATGATGAATATAGAAAAACTGAGATTGAAGAAGTAAAAAGAGCAATACAGTTTGCAGCAGATGTTGGTGCAGAAGCTGTTGTTGTACATACTGGAGAATTTCAGCGGGATATGTCTTCTCAGCCATGGAATAAAATGAAACAAGACGGTACTTGGGAGTTCTTAAGCTATGATGAAGAACCAGGAAGAGCTATCTTGTATCTTGTTGATGATCGTACAGGAAGATTGGTTACAGACGTTAGAAAATCACAGGTTGTTCGTGAGCCAAAGTTCAAAAAAACTTGGGATGAAACTCAGCAGCGATATCGATGGGTTGATATAGATAACAAATTTCTCAAAGAAGATGATCCTAATGCATTATTCAATCGTGTGCCTGAATGGGATTCTGAGCATACTAGATTTAAGACTGAAAGATTAACTTGGGATGATTTTGTTGTTCGTGCAAAAGTATGGAATAAATATTATAGTAAACCTGATGGAAATCCATGGACACCTGAAGAATTGTACTTTCGTTCTCAGATGGAAACAAGAATCTTGCAGTCAAGAGGAAGCTCTTTATATCACGGGCGATTCTATGATGATGAGCTTAAGGAGTTTCAGCGTTTAAAAAAAGCATTTGAATTTTATGAGAAACTTGAGCAAAATATGCCTGTTGAAGAACAGTGGAAATTAATGCAGCAAGATCCTAGTACAAGAGGTCTTTCTAGTCACTTCATGGGAGCTGAATATAAAAAGCCAACTGAAATATTAAAAAAAGCAATTGAGGACAAAGAGAGATCATTGCGATATATTCATGAGGCTTCTTCAGCAGCAGATGCAAATGCAGAAGAAACATATGAAACATTATTGCATGTTGTTCCTGTTGCACATTATGCAAGAGGCCAAACATCTCATAGTTATGCTGAAGCAGGAATTTATGCAATGGAAAGGACAGCAAAAAGCAAACATGCAAAAAAGAATGTTTATGTTGCGCCAGAAAACATTTTCCCAGAGATGGGATATGGATCACATCCTGATGAGTTAATTGAATTAGTCAAAGATTCTAGAAAAAGGATGGTGAATTTATTAACAAGTTCTGTAATAGATGATCCTCATAAAAGAAGAGATGAAAAAGGAAATCTTATACAAGTAGAAAATCCTTTCTATAAACATGGTTTAAGCAGGGATGAAGCAGAGCAAAAAGCATTTGAACATATCAAGTCAACTATTGATGTACAGCATATAGGCATGTGGTGGAAGCATTTTCAGCCATTGCAAAATGAATCTCTTGAGCAAAGAAAGGAACGATTTAATAAATGGTATTTGACGCAGATAGAAAAACTGCAGAAGTCAGGAATTATGGGGCACGTTCATATTGTTGACAGCATAGGTAGTGGACATTCTCATCTTCCTGTAGGTCAAGGTATGTTTCCAATCAAAGAAGCATTAGAATATCTGAAGAAAAAAGGTTTTAAAGGAACAATGGTTTCAGAAGCTTGGTCTGAAGATTCAATGTTTGGTGCAGGAAGACAGATGACTGAGACATGGAGACATTTAGGTATTCCAATACGTTCAACAAGTTATGGAGGCGGTGGAGGAGGTCCAATGTGGACAGATATACACCATGCTTATGCTCGCGCAATGCAATCTCCTTATTTTATCTTTGGAGCATATTCTCCATCAAATGACTGGCAGATGTGGAGCCAGATTCCAATGGAATAATATTTGAGAAAATTGATTAATTGACATCTATAGTTGTTTGTTATAGCTTTTTGTTTATACAAATG
>CAZXRI010000217.1:0-2078 GCA_964642765.1 uncultured Methanosarcinales archaeon
TGCAGTGCCTCACTGAGATTGCCAAAGTTTTTCGGCTCATTATTAAGGGCATTTTTTGTCAATTCCCTACATAGCCAAACACCCGTTGGTATGTAGCCCTCGTAAGCCTCCCTGAACACAAATGCCCCTGCCTGCTCATTATTCTCTCTCAGCTTTTCCGCAATTGCAAAGCGCTGGGCATAATAGCATCCTCCCATATCAGAATATGCTTTTCTCCCAAAATAATTCTCATAGTCACTAAACATAAATGTTCTTGAGTCAAGTAGGTTAATAAACGCCTCTATTGCTTCATACTGCCATACCTCAGGTGTCATCAGCACAGCAAAATAATTATCCATACCTGCACTCTCGTAAACCCTATAATCCTTTATAACATCATTTTCCTTTACATCTGAAATTGTGTTCTTGCCCAGCATGTCATCAGTTGCCGTAATAGACCATTTCGTAGGAACCATTTTCCTATTCTTCAGATTTCCAAATGCCCCGACTGATAGAGCCTTCTGGATTTTTGTAAATTCTATTCCCTTTTTGTGTAATTCTGCAACAGCATCCCTAGCGTGTAAATCCGTATCATTATAAGCCCTCTCAAGCTCCTTCTGCCATTTTGGCGACTCTGTTTCTATGCTTCTTAGCTGTGCAGATGGTCCAAATGGAGCATGCTCTTCACTGAACGATACACCTCTTGGCAGATTGTCAAATTCAGCATGACTATAAACAGAATGCCCTGCCAGAGCAATCTCCTGCATCTTTTGTGCAAATCTTCCAGAGACATCTGTAACACAAATCTTTTGCTTGCATCTCAGGAGGTTGAGCCTAAAATTGATTATTTCGTCTCTTTTAAAATCACTCAGCCATCTCTCTGGCGAATCATAGGATTGGCTTTCCATTTCCTGTGAGAGCATTGGGCCTGCATAGACTTTCGGATAATTCTCTGCACCTATGAAAACGGAAGGTGGTGAGCTACCCTCAAACTCTGTGCTGTTAATTTCAAGGGATTTGAACCTTGTTTGTGATGTAATCCTCTGGAGAAAATGTCTCTTACCTATCATGCAGATATTATAATCAATTAATATTTAAAAGCATTTTGAATTTCAGGCTACAACCAGAAATTATTTTCTTGAAGAAGACAAGTTTTGGAAACATTTCACTATCTCTTTAACTGCCTTGTGCATATCACTTTGCTGATAGATTGCCCTGCCTACAATTGCATGCCATCTCTCTCCAGCTGATTTTGCTGATTCACTTATACTTCCACCTTGCTCTATAAATCCAGGTGAATAGTAAACTGGCTTTTTGCATTCTGATTCAATAATCTCCCTGTAAAACTTTATCTTATCAGGCTTATTTCCTGGAACAACAAAATCAGCTACTCCAAGCTCAACTGCCTTTTCATATATCCTTGCAGGTGAATTATCATCAATAAATCCGCCATCACTCAAAAGGAATCCTCTGTGTGTCATTTCCCCTCCAATAATGACTGGCATGTCATGCTCTTTTGCAGAATTTATCCACTCAGTCTCTGTGGATATTCCTGCAAACGGAAAGAGTATGACAGCACTAACACCATTACATGATTTTATAAATCTGTATCCCATCTCAGGAATATCTGTTCCTGCCTTCTGATGGTCGTAAATTACGGGAAGCTCTGTATATCTTCTTATTTCCTCTATTACTGCATTTAATCCGTTCTCAAGAACTAACTCAAATCCAATTTTATATGCCCCTAAACCTTCAATATCTGATGTCTCTTTAATTAGTCTCCTGAGTTTCTCAAGTGATTGAAAATCGCATGAGGGAATTATGCTTCTGTTGAGTTTTATTATTGGCTTCATTGAAATTAATGAAAATACTACTTAGGATTATATATAAACTTTACTGAGGGTGTAGCTATAACAGAGGACACAATAATTTATACAAATATTTGGTAAATTTTATATATTAATGAAACTCTCCCGACTCCATAACACATTGCGTCGGGAGTTTCTGTGGCTTAGGCTATGTTGAGTTGATGCCTTTGGGCATGGGGGATAAACCCCCTTAAGATTCTTCGGAACATAAGTTTTTCCCCTCTTGACAGA
>CAZXRI010000218.1:0-2048 GCA_964642765.1 uncultured Methanosarcinales archaeon
ACCCCGCAGCTTGCTGCGATTGGGATAGGCGATGCCTATATTCTGCTTTATTTCAAAAGTTATATAAATCTGACAAACCAATATGAAAAAAATGGCTGTAGAAAAAGTGGCAGATAAATCGGACTTTCAATCTATAGATATGAAATCCCTGAAAAAGAGCATTATGCAGAGGATAAAGTCAGAAATCTCAGAGGATGTTTCTGAGCCTACTCAAATGATTTCTATTGAAACAGGAAAGCTTCAGACATTAAGGCCTGAGAATGCTATTGAGAAATTAGAAAATGTAAGGCAAAGCAACGCATCTGAACGAGGTTTGCAATTATCAAAATCAAGGATTAGCACAGGAATTCAGGGGTTGGATGAAGTTATGGAGGGCGGCTTTCGACAAGGCTCAACAATTCTTCTCGGAGGAGGTGCAGGTTCAGGGAAATCTGTGTTATGCATGCAGTTTCTGGTCGAAGGCATAACAGAGCATGATGAAGCTGGAATCTATTTATCATTCGAGGAGCAGGAAGATAAGTTAATTAAAAACTTTGAGAAATTTAATTGGAATATCCGAGGGATGATAGAGAAGAGAAAGCTTGCCATATTATATTATTCTCCTGAGCAGGTTGAGAAGGTTCTTGAGACAGGAGGAGGAATTGTAAGGGATTTGATTGAGAGCATGAATGCAAAACGGCTTGTGATAGATAGCTTAACTGCGTTTACTTTATTGTTTGAATCAGAGATGGAAAAAAGGAAGTCTGTGCTTAAGCTTATTGATACATCAAGTAAATGGGGCGTTACAACATTGGTAACATCTGAGCATGAATCTGATCCTGACAAACACGAGAGCAATGTTCTTGAATTTGAGGCAGATGGTGTAATCCTCCTCTATAATCTTAGAAGGGGTGATGTCAGGGAAAGAAGTCTTGAGATATTCAAGATGCGCGGAATCAAGCATGCAACTAAAATATTTCCTATGAGGATAACAGAAGACGGAATAATTATATACCCTGATGAAAGTGTATTCTGATATTTAATGGAAAATAAAAAGAGGCAGGCATGGATAGCATAAAATCTGACATAGAGAAGTATAATGTAATTCTATCTGTACTTCCGACTTACTTTTATAGCGAGGGGATTAATCATATCCTGAAAAATCTCTCGGATAAGAGAATATGTTATGTTAATCTTAACAAGACTACTGAATCTCTTATGAAAAGCATCGAGGATACTGCTATTGATACAAAGAATATGTTTTTCATAGATGCAGTAACTAGCTCTGTGAATCCTGATGCTGATTATGATAATGCAATCCTTGTAAGCTCGCCGTATGCGCTTACTGAATTGGGAATAGCAATCTCTGAGGTTCTTAAGACTAATAAGTTTGATATTCTTGTTTTTGATTCTCTATCTACATTAAACCTATATTCAACAGAGTTAAAGAACAGCTCAGGCAAGTTTACGTCTCATATTATTAACAGAATCCGCATGAGCAAAAACAAGGGTGTTCTTACATGCCTAAAAAATGATGTTGCAACTGACTTGATTAGGCAGTCCTCAATGTTTGTTGATAAGGTTATTGTTCTTGATAAGTTCGAGGAGAAATCAAAGGATATTGCTGGAAAAACTGCTGCGATTGTTGCATCAATTCTCGGTTTGGGTGCAATTGCATATTTTTATAATTCGCAAGACAATGTAACTGCAATGGCTGTTTCTAATACTGGTTCTTATTCAGGATTAATTCCTGCTGTTGTAATTACGCTTATTATCATAGGGGCGGTATCATTGATAATTAACACAAGAAAAAAGCCAGCTATATTACAAGTAAAATCCTCTCCTAAGAAGGTGAATCCTGATAAGATTAGAAAGATGTTCAGGACAAAGATAAATGGCTGGCTAAAAAGCTTGAAATCTTTGCATTTGTTCTAAAAGAACCGTAAAATCGGTTCACGCTTTTGTGCTACATAAAGTAGCACTTGCTCCGTTTCGCTGCAAATAGTGTTCGGAGCGAATCAATTATCGAGGAGTCGAATGAATTATTGTGGTCGAGCCTCAGGCAGGTT
>CAZXRI010000219.1:0-2047 GCA_964642765.1 uncultured Methanosarcinales archaeon
TAGAAAAAAGTCCAGAAGACACCTCATTTAGTAACTTAGGTAAAACTGAATTTATGTTAGCATTAATTTACAGAAAAAGAAAACGCTTTGATGAATTAACTGACAAAGATAAAGAAAATATAATAGCTATTTTTGAGAAAAGCATTGAACACTTAAAAAAGGTTTCTTCAGTAGATAATTCAAACTCCTCCCATTTGAATTACAGATTTAGTGCTTGTGTTGAAATTTGGTATCTGCAACCAGAAGGCTCTAAGAAACCTGAATATCTTAACCATACAATAGAATTGGGTGAAAGATGGATAAAGCTCGGCAAGGAAACCTTAATTGGATTGAGTTATCTTTCAAAAGCATATCTTGAAAGAGCCAAGCTTGATAGAAGCAACATGAGAGACCTTGAATTATCTGTTGAACATGGAATAAAAGCATTTTACCGAAGTAAAAGAGAATATCCTAAACCAAGGCATGAAATTGCTTCTAATATAGCATTCGCTTATCGCTTATTAAGTCTACGAGCGCCTAATGCGGAACAACAAGAGTCGTATGCGCAATCAATGCGAGATTATGACACATTAGCAGAAGAATTAAAACCAGGACAAAGACCTGTAATGTATAAAAAGCGTTAACAAACATATAAATATCCCCATAATTAATATGCTAATATGAAACCCGTAAAGCACATCACAATTAAGAAAGAGTTAACAATAAATGCTCTTGTTAAAGAGATGTCCTATTCTGGAGTTCTCGGTGCAGGCACAATTGCAAAGGCAGCAGATATCCTCGAGAAAATGAGGAAGGATAAAGACTGCAAGATTTTCATGGGCATAGCAGGAGCAATGGTTCCCGGCGGAATGAAGACTATAATCCATGACATTCTCAGAGAGAAAATGATTGATGTGCTTGTTATCACAGGAGCAAATTTAACTCATGATATGGTTGAGGCACTTGGATATAATCATTATCAGGGAACTCATCTGGCAGATGATAATGAGCTAAACAAAAAAGGCTTGAACAGGATTTATGATTCTTACATGCCTAACAACTCTTATGAGGCTCTTGAGGATTTTTTCTCGAAGAATTATGATAAGTTCAAGGATATTAAGTCAGTCAGGGAATTGCTCTGGAAAATCGGCGAGTTAACTCCGAATGATTCTATCCTGAAGATTTGCTTTCAGAAAAAAATTCCTGTTTTCTGCCCTGCTCTCGGAGACAGCGGAATTGGTTTAATGTTCTGGGGAATGCTTGCCAAAGGCAGACAGCTTGAAGCACGAGCTTTTGAAGACATGAAAGAGATTATTGATATTGCATGGACTTCAAAGAAAACAGGAGTGTTTTATGTATGTGGCGGAACGCCTAAGAATTATATCCAGCAGGCAATGCAGTTCTCTCCTGAAAAGGCATCTTATGGAATCCAGATTACAATGGACAGGCCAGAGCCAGGAGGAAGTTCAGGAGCAGAATTAAAGGAAGGAATTTCATGGGGAAAGATGAACAAGAATGCTAATTTTGTCAATGTCATTTGTGATGCGACTATTGCACTGCCTTTAATTTATGGGGCTGTGAAAGAGAGAATATAGGGTTGCATCTTTATTACAAATTCCCGATAGCCTCAAGAAGTTTTTTATGCCCTTGAATTAGCTTATTGAATCTTTCTAATTCTTCAGAAACTGCCTTGCATATTTCTTTATCGTCTGAATGTGTCGCAATGCAAACATAAACACCTTCCTCCATTTTGAGAATAACAACCTTTACAAAAAAAAGAAAACTACAAATTTTATATATTGGCTCCAACGACAAAATTCGTTGACGCTTTGGTGCGGTTAAAACCGCACGTGCTCCCTCGATATAAATTCTGATTGGGAGCATGACCATTATCGAGAATCATGCAAAAAGTATATCGAAGTTTTAATCTGTATGTATTCTCATCCTTCGCATTTGATATTAATTGCGTCTACCTATACTCACTCGCATAAATAATTGAGCAATAGATGCTCGTTCGTAATAAGCAAAGCACATTATTTATGCTCAAATATTTGTGTGCTTTGCTATA
>CAZXRI010000220.1:0-2043 GCA_964642765.1 uncultured Methanosarcinales archaeon
AAGCTTCAAGGCTCACGCAATTTGCAAGCAAATTGCAGGAGGAAGACCCTCAGAGCAGCTCTGAGGTCTGAAGAGATAAAACCAGCGTGAAGCGACTTATCTCGTACTCCTCCATACATGTTTTTAAATACTTTATCACAAAAGGTGTTTATGGCACCAACAGAAACCAGGCGATTTATTTTTAGCGCCAGCCATGCTAAATTCGCAAAACCATCGGAGTTTCTTCATACGAACAAACCATTGGAGGACGCCTTAGGCCTTCGTTCTTTGAATTACGTGCTAGATACTCCTCTTTCTAGATACACACATGATGGGGGGATTGCAAGTGGACCGAATAGAAAAGCCAACGAAAGAAGAATGAATTTTGAAAAATATCTGGAGTCAAAATGCCAAGACGCGGTTGCCAAAGGGGGCCGACTCAAACTTCTAGATGTAGGTATTGGTACGGGCGTACAATGGGTTGAATTTTTAGCACGACACCCCGAAATTGATTTCTTTGGAACTGCTTGTTCTAGAGGAGAATTACAAGAAGGCATCCGCACCCGAGTTGTTTCCTGCGCCGCAAGGGATCTTCATGATCATTTTTCTCCAGGATTCTTCGATCTTGTGGTTACTCATTACGGAATGAATTGTGAGCTCTATGAAGGATTTGAAAATGCACATCACCTTCTTCGAGTAGGTGGTGAGGCCGTGCTAAGCGGGTGGAATTATAATCTTCCTGATTTAGCCGATCCAAGATATCGGAGGGAGTTCGAGCTGTTAGCTTACGAACCAACGCTAAATTGGTTCATTCATTTCAGAAAAGAAGGGCTCTTCTCCAACTTTAGGATGATCTCCAGCCACAACTTTGAAGAATTTTCAGCATAAAATAGCTGATATCCCTAAATCCATAAGCTCTCCTTTTGATAATGTTAATTTTGTTGTTGAATCCTTCTGAGGCTGCATTTGTGAGCTGATATTTGAAGTAGTTGACTATGCCGTACCAATGATCTCTGAGCATAGAGATCACTTTCTTGTAAGCTTCAATTCCAAGACGTTCAACATTGGCAATCCATTTTCCTAAACGTATTGCTGCGCTATGCCAATTTGTCTCAGTAAAAATATCAAGAATCTGTTCTTTCAAAAGATAGGCTTCATACAATTTTGCATTTATCCGTTTAAGATCCTCAACTGTTTCCTTCTGCTCTGGCTGCAATCTCTCCTGTCGGCTCAGGATAAGAAATCTCTTTTTCTTCATCCCAATTCTTTCTTCCTTATCTGCTTTTCGGAATTCAGTTTTGCGTATGGAATCAAGTGCTTCATTTACCTTCTTGGAAATGTGAAATTTATCAAAGATAATCTCTGCATTTGGACAGTTCTCCTTCACTGAAGCAATGTAGGGATCCCACATATCCATGACGGCAATTTCTATCTTCGCACTTTTTTCTTTTCCCAACTCTGCAAAAAATCCATCAAGAGTTTCCTTCTTTCTTTCAAGACCTACCCAAATGACCTTGTTCAGAATAATATCTCTAACAACTGTGATGTAATGATGTCCTTTCTCGTATGCAATTTCATCAACTCCTATTTTCATGGGCGCAAGCCCAGACAATGGGACAATTTGCTGAGCAAGGTATTTCTTGTCTATATTTTTTGCTGTTTTCCAATCTATTTTGCATAACTGTGAAACGTCCTTCAAAGTCATCTTTTCACAGAGCAAGGCGATGTAATCCTCAAATCTTTTGGTGTAAAGGCAGTATTTATCCAGAAAATCCAGTTTTTCAATTCCCCTGTATCCACAAGTGCATAAAACTTTGAATTCTTTGAGGATGACGTGTGTTTTTCTCCCTACAAAATCAAGGTCTCTTATCTCCCGTTCATAGACATCCTCAATCATCCTGCAACGTTTGCCACAATCCGCGCATTTGCCAGTTTTTCTTGTCTTTTCTAAACTGATTCTTAATTCCTTTTCAGTCAAAAAAACTTGGGAGATTCTAAATCCAGAAAAAACATAAACTTGTCTTAACAGTGGAATGCAAGTGTATCTCTTCATAGAATTATAAT
>CAZXRI010000221.1:0-2043 GCA_964642765.1 uncultured Methanosarcinales archaeon
TCAACCTCCATTCCGCCATAATCAATAACTCGCTGTGTTACATAATTCTCGAGAAGGGATTTGATTAATCTGCCTTTAGGATAATAACGCAGATTTCCAGGATCAGATGCTGGCTCATAATCAACCAATTCAAGCTTTTTCATTGCTTTTACATGTAATGGCTCTTCTGTTACCCGCCTGTCTTTTACAGTTTCATACTTTGAGAATATCTCAAGCTTCTTGTATTTTGAAAAATTAAACTTGTCAATGTCATGCAGTTTTCCGTCGGTATCCATGATATACCAGAATGACTGGAGTTTTTTTTCTTCTTTTAATGCCTGTGATTCTACCTGCGCTCCTGTCTTGGTTTCTGATTGTGCATGCTGGGATTCTTTTCCTGCTTCTCCTTCTGAGATTTTAATTTCCCTGCTCAATTCCGAGAGAGGATGTCCTTTGCATTTTAATTCAAATGATTTATACCAGCCAAATGGCGCTCTTGTTACAGAGAATTTTGATTCGTCTGATTTTAATTTCTCCTCGGCAAGTTTCATTGTCTCTTGTGCAAAGTCAGGAGAGGAAAGGTTTGATGAGAGATGTGCATATGGATAGAGAACAATGTTTTTTGCTTTTACCTGAGAAGCAATGTCTTTGATGTTATCAATGTATTTCTGGACGAGCAAATTCATGTTTTCTTTGTTTTCCTTATTTTCCTCGTCGGCTTTTTCAACTGCTGTTAATATAACAAGGCATTCTTTTATTTCCGTCTGCTCTTTTGGAACTTCTTCTGCTGACTTGATTGCTTTTTTTTCAGGCTGGAATTTAATATAGTCCGAGTGGATTGTGATGATTTTCATATTCATAGAGGATTTTTATTTCTATAAATAGGTTTTGGTGGGAAATTGCATAAATGCAAGATAATTCAATACCTCTCAAAAAACTCCTCTCTTGTCATTCCAATCTCTTCAAGAATTGCATTAAGTAATCCCCTGCTGATATCTTTATTTGTATGAATAGGAACTGTTGTCGTTCTTCCGTCAGGTCAGGGTGTCTGTAAAACTTATGGCTTCCTTTCTGCCTTATTGCAATAAAACCTTCTTTCTCAAGGAATCTGCAAAACTTCTTTTGAAGAGAGCAGAGGAAGCTTCATTATCAAACCTCTATTTCCTGTATCCCTATAAATTTGGTATCCAATTCAAAATCTTTCTTATCTTCCTTAATAACTTCTAAATATAACTCAACAGCTTCCTTAATATTTTTCATCAGCTCATCTAATGTATCTCCCTGAGAAACACATCCTTTCAGTGCAGGAACTCTGCCGATATAAACACCGTCTTCATCCTGCTCAATTATAACGCTGAATTTTTTTGCCATAAATAATCAATTCCATTTAAGATATAAATACCTTCTCAAACCCCAAGCATTGCCCTTAATTCTTCAGAAGGCTGCCATGGAGGATTAAAGACAACATCTATTTTCACATCCTTAACACCGTCGAGTTTTTTTACGTTATTTGTGATTATATCAACGAGCATGGGACCATAAGGACACATGACACTTGTGAATGTCATCCTGATATCAACGATTCCGTCAGCTATGTCAATGTTGTAAATTAATCCAAGTGTCCAGACATCGACGTTTATTTCAGGATCAAAAATGGTTTTCATGATTTCAATTACTGCTTCCTTTGTCGGCATTTTGGTTTCCATGAAATGATATAAGGCATGTGAGTATATTAAATTTGTCTTCATGTAAGGTCAAGTCTCTAAGTTAATGAATCAATGAATCCGATTGTTTAAAAAAGTCTAAAGTAAAAATAAATTTTTAATTTTCTCAAATAAATTCCAGAATTCTATCAAAATATAATAGAGGGCAATAATTTTTAATATTAATTTCCCTCTATTATGTTTGGAAGACATAACATTTTAAATTAATTATTTATGTCTTCCATTATATTAGGGTTTAGACGATATTTTGTTGTAATCATCTAGCTAAAAAAAAGAAATAATTATATACTAAACTTTTGCAAATTTCTTTATAAATACAAATATAAGGAAGAATGTTCAT
>CAZXRI010000222.1:0-2040 GCA_964642765.1 uncultured Methanosarcinales archaeon
CCTCTTCGGATGGCTCATTAATCCTTCCTGTTACCCGTGAAAGCTTCTGGACATTCTCAGTAAAAACAGGCATAATCTTTTCAAAGACCTTTCCCATTGCCTTAATCTCTGTTCCAACATTAACAAGATTCTGGTCGTATTCAGTTATCTTTCCGAGTATTCCTTTATGAAGATTCTCAAAATTATCCCGCAAGTTTTTAATGTCCTGCTCCATCTTTGAAATTCTTGTCTCTGTTCTTGTTGTCCATTCAATAATCCTGTTAACATCTTTCAGCAGGTCATTCCATTTCTCCTCGATAATTGCCTCGACAATCTCTTCTGTTCTTTCATTGCCTTGCGGTGCATAAGATTGCTGCTCATAAGGAGGAGCTTCAGGAGGCATTTGCTGTTGAGGCATCTGCTGCATCTGTGCCATTTGCTGCTGCTCTGGAAATTGATTATTGCTATTATTATTATTATTCTGGGGAGGCGCTCCGGGAACACCACCTACATCAGCAGCGTTAAGCGAATCAAAAATCTGTGCCGACTTAAATCCCTGGCTTTGCAATATCTGGATTATCTGCTCGTTTGGATATCCCTGCTGCCTTAAAGAAACAACCAAATCAACAGGATTTCCCTGCTGTGAATCTTTCTTGCCTTTTGAAAACATCGCCATTTTATCCTCTTATTTCCCTCGATTTTTTAACTCATCATCTATAATGTCTTTAACTTCATTTCGCGTAACAAATTTAAGCGGCTCCCAATAGCTTATGTACCTTTCTAGAACCTTTACATCTTCTGTTTTTGCATAACCTTGTATCTCTTTTATCATGAGAAGAATCTTGTCTTTTATATCCATGACATCCTTCTTCACATCATTCATCTCAGAATTAAATGTCTTTATTTCAGTCAAAAGCTGCTTGTGCCTGCTTATCATGTTCTGCTCTGTAATCTGGCTTTTTGTCTGGAGGTTTGAATACCTTTCTTCAAGTGCCCTAAGTCGCCTTCCTATATCTTTCAACTCGCCTGTAAGCTCAGCTATCTCAGGGATTTGCTGTTTTGGCTTTTGTGCGAACATTCCTTTTTTCTGTTCCTGAGGGGGCTGCTGAATACCGACTGCAAATTGCTGGGCATTATCCATGAATAGAGTTTGAGGCATCACTTTATAATAAGTTTATGTTAGTATTTGGCAGTGGGCATACAATATAAGCAATTCCATTAGATAAACTTCTCAGCAATCATCTTGTTATAAAAAGTAATATTAACCAATTCCTCCTCGATATCTACAATATACCTGTTGTTTCTCAGGAGGTCAGTCTGAATCTCTTTGCTCTTTATTTTCAGAATCTTCTCAGACAATGCATTCCAATTTTCTTTTGGTAGCCTCTCAAAAACCTTATCTTTATTCCTGATTAAATGCTCTATACACCTTGTTAATTGCTCTTTATGCGAAATCAGGCAGCTTTTATTCTCTAATGAAACTTTTTGGGTATGCATAAACCCGACCATTGAATAAATATTATCTGCAAGATGCTCAAGCCTTTTGCACAGCAGAAAATAAGACGGGATAAGCGGAACATGCTTAATATTAGACGATGCAAGAATCCTTGAATCAACTAAAGACATTGTCAAGATTTTTGCAATAAGATGGTAAAGCCTGTCTATTTCTTCCTCGTTGATTCTTATCTCTTCAAAATTAATCTTGTCGAGCAGGTTATTGAATGACTGCTCAAGAATAAGCCCTATCCTGTAAATCACCTGAAAGATATCAATCTTTGACCTGTCGAGAAGAACCTTGATTGTTATCTTGGATTTATCCTCATAAGTTATCTCTGTCCCGCTCATGTAATGCAGGGTTTTTCTGACAACTGACTTTGCTTCCTTTGTCAGCTCTTTTTTCGAGAATAATGTAATGCTTTCAGCTCCCATATAATATAATGAAAAAATTACCTGCCCGAGATTTGTCTTATATTCGTCAATGTTCAGGGCTATCTCATTTAGCCTGCTTTTTTTTATTTCCCGAGGGAAAACTGCAATAGTTCCGTCGTCCTTTTCATGCAC
>CAZXRI010000223.1:0-2039 GCA_964642765.1 uncultured Methanosarcinales archaeon
TCTCTCTCTGGAAAACAGGCTTTTTAGGAACAAACCTTCTTTGCTGAGAACCTGAAACAACTTTCCCAAACCTTGCACAGTTATCACATACAGTAAACTCAGTCTGCTCAATAATTGCCTTTAGCTTGGCATCCTGCCTGCCGCATACCTCACAATCCATAACTAACACCCTCAAGACGAAATATTATTAATGCCTATTTAATTTTTATCATAATATGGATAAGATTTCCTCAGGAACAAAGATAATGGACGATTTTCTTAACGGCGGCTATGAAAAGGATGTGATTACGACCATCTATGGCCCTGCAGGAAGCGGGAAAACAACATTATGCATGCTGTGCCTTTGCGGTATTGCAAAAGACAAGAAGATAATATTTATTGATACAGAGAACGGATTCTCGACAGAACGGCTTAGCCAGATTTCAGAAAATTATAAGGCAGTCCTGTCAAAGATAATTTTTCTCAGGCCAAAGAATTTTGAAGAGCAAAAGAAATGCGTAGAAAACCTCGACAAGACTTTAAGCTCAAAGTTTGGTATTGTCATTATTGATACACTTACAATGCTGTATCGTCTTGTTATCAAGGAAGAAGGAGGAATTCATGAATTAAACAGACAGCTCGGGATTCAGGTAAATATGCTTAGCCAGCTTGCTATGAAATACCAGATTCCTGTCCTTATATCAAATCAGGTTTATTCTGACTTCGAGGATAAAACAAAAGTAAACATGGTTGGCGGGGATATTCTAAGATATGGAAGCAAGTGCCTTATTGAACTTCAGGTTGCAGACGGTGGATTGAGGAGGGCAGTTATCAGGAAGCATAGGAGCATAGAGGAGAGAAAGGAGATTACATTCAAAATAGTTAATAAAGGAATTGAGGCTGTTAAAGAAAGCAAGGGATTTAGGCTATTCTAAGGCTTTCTGAGGAGCAAACTTATTAAAACCCTTCCTCTTACAATCAAATTCTATGACGAACAATACTAATGAAGGCAAATTCAGGGAAATGCACAAAGCCTTGTCAGACAAATCACTGGCAAAAGTCCAGCACGATAAAGGCAAGCTTACTGCAATAGAAAGAATAAACCTTCTCTTTGACAAAGGCACATTTATAGAGATAGACGAGTTTGTTGAACTGCAAAATAAAGACGAGGAATTGCAGAAAAAAAAGCGGCTCAGGGATGGTGTTATAACTGGATATGGAATGATTAACAAAAAGCCAGCTTATGTTTATGCTCAGGATTTTACATTCATGGGCGGCTCAATGGGCGAACAGCATTGTAAAAAAATTGCAAAGATAATTGACATGGCTCTTAAGACAGGCTCACCTGTTATTGGATTGCTTGATTCAGGAGGAGCAAGGATTCAGGAAGGGATAAATGGCTTGGATGCAGGTGGAAGCATTTTCTTCAAGAATACACTTGCATCTGGAGTTGTTCCTCAGATATCTGCTATAATGGGTCCATGCGCAGGAATCGCTGTTTACTCTCCAGCATTGACTGATTTTATTTTCATGGTCGAGAAAACCAGCAATATGTTTATCACTGGACCTGATGTAATAAAATCAGTAACAGGAGAAGAGATTGATTTTGAAAGCTTGGGCGGCTCAGGAGTCCATACCGGAAAGAGCGGAGTTGCTCACTTTGTTTCTGCAAAAGAGCCTGAATGTATTGCAATGATAAAAAAGCTTATTTCATACCTGCCTCAGAATTATCTCGACAATCCGCCTTATACGCATACAGGAGACAATCCAAACAGGCTGAACGATAACCTTGTGAAGATTGTCCCAACTGATACAAAAAAGGTTTATGATGTTATAGACGTAATCGCAGATGTTCTTGATAAAAACTCATTCTTCGAGGTGCAGAGGAATTTCGCCCAAAATGCAGTTGTCGGGTTTGGAAGATTAGCAGGAAATGTCGTCGGAATTGTTGCAAACCAGCCCAAGATGCTTGCAGGATGCCTTGACATTGATAGTTCAAACAAGATTGCAAGGTTTGTAAGGTTCTGCGATTGCTTTAATATCCCGATAATTAATTTTGT
>CAZXRI010000224.1:0-2016 GCA_964642765.1 uncultured Methanosarcinales archaeon
TGCCAAAAATCTCAGAGATTTTTTAGCATCCCTTACGGGGATGTCAGCACATAAAGAGAAATATTATTGACTTGAGCCCGATGCTAACCGAACGAAAGTGAGATTTTCTACAGAGCCCCTTGTCTTGCGATATTACAAACACAAACTTCTTCCTCCATTTTGATAATTACTGCCTTTACAAAAAATAGAAAACTAAAAACTTTTTTTCCGAGCGTAAATATAAAATAATGGATTTTTATTAGTTTTATGAATCCGTCAGTCAATCCCAAAGCTCTCCTTAACCCATTTCTCAAACCTTGCCTTATCTATTTTAGTTCCTTCCTTTATCAGTTCCGACGGATAATGCTTATATGAGAACATAGCAATCTCAAACAGCACATTGCCCAAATCTTTTCCTTTTTGTGTTATCGAGTATTCAATATGCAAAGGCGTTTTCTGGGTGATTTTCTTCTCGATAATCCCATCCTTTTCAAGCTCCTTTAATCTCTGCGAGAGCATTTTTGTGCTTATACCCTTGTTGCTCTCGAGAAAATCCTTGAACCTTTTTTTGCCCATGAGCAGGTCTCTTATGATGTTCATGCTCCACTTTTTGCCTATGTGCCTCAGGGCAACTTCAACAGGACAGCATTTGATTTCTTTCAGCATAAGCTTACCTCTTTGTTACAAAACGCATATATATTACTTAAAGTAACCTGATTTAATAAGGAAAGTATAAAAAACTTTTTGTTGAGGTGAACAAAATGGGTAAAGGATGTTGTGAAGAAGAAAGTTGTTGCACAGAAAAAAGCTGTTGCGAGAGCAGTTGTGGAAGCGATTCAGGCGGAGATGAAAACCCCACTGGCATGATGATGAAGCTTGCGGAAGATGCATGGTCAGACCTGATGAAGGAGAAAATCAAGGCAGTTTACGAGAAGCAGACAGGAGCCATGATGAATAAGGTTGCTCAGGCAGCAGCAGAGGCATCTATTGCTTACTGGACTCACAAGATGGAAGGGGAAGCAAAGTGCCACGAACATCAGGAAAAGATAATGAAGGCATTTATGGGATGATGCCTTTTATTTTTTATTTTATCCTTAATAAAAAAGAAATCATTATATCTCTCAAATTATCTCTTTAGCAAATCATGAGAGATGAGATTATACGGTTTATGCATGGTGAAAATATAATACCTCTGGCAGAAAATGAGATTGGATGCCTTTGTAGAGAAGAGATTGACGAAGAAAGTTTGCATCATCAAATTGTTAGGCAGGGTTTGCCACAAAGAAGCATTGAAGAAAACTCTGCTTTATATGACATTCAACAGTCAAGGAATTCAAAATATCAATACAGGCTGGCTTTTCTTGAGAGGATGGTTGATTTTGTAGATGAGAAATCAGGAAATACCGAGTTAACAATTGTTGAAGGCGGCTGTGCAACAGGAATTGATTTATGTTTTTTAGCAAAGCATTATGCAGATACACAACACAGTTTCAGAGGATATGATTTTCAGGATGCAATGAGAATACTTGCTAATGCACGCAAGAAAAGGCTTGGCTTGGGCAATATTGAATTTTATGCTTCCTCACATTCCAGACCTGTACGAAGGGAAAAAAGACAGGCGGATATATTATTTACGAACTCTGCACATATTCTTGAGGAGGAATCTGCTAAAATAACTCAAAGGAATATAGAGGGAATTACTTATAGACTAAAATCCAATGGATATTATATCTTAGCTGGAACACCTATTCAGGATATAACTGGAGTTGCAAGGCTTGCAGAAAGAAAAAAGGTTTATCATTCAGGAACAGAAATGATTTTCAAGCAGAACGGCATACCTGTTTATGTGCACTTCTTTCAAAAATCACTAAATATTTAAAATGCTGAAATTCTCTTTCTCTTATGACAACCTACAAAATAGCAACTATCCCAGGAGATGGCATTGGTCCTGAGATAATAAGAGAAGGAATTAAAATCCTCGATACAGTTTCTGACAAGTTTAACTTCAAGATTGACTGGACGAATTTTGATTATGGA
>CAZXRI010000225.1:0-469 GCA_964642765.1 uncultured Methanosarcinales archaeon
CCTACTGGGTTATGGATTCCAAAATCAAGCACACGATTTGTTGATGAGGGTGGCTTTGATATTAATGATATAATTCTTTCTCAAGAACAATATGATAAATTAGATGGACCTGAGTTTGAATATAGTAAAATGATAAATGAGTGGGGAGTGGATAACGTACCTATGACTAAACAATGGGCGAAACAACATCCACTATGGTTGGCAGCAGCAAAAGGAGATAAGCATTTATTATCAGAATATGTTGATCTTACTTATGCAGAATTACAAGAGTCTCATAGAAAAAATTGTGAAAGAAACCCAGATTATGAAAACGGTTTTGGTTCTGAGAGTAAGTTAGGATTTGGTGTTTTTATTCATCTCGATCCACACCTACATCGTTTTTCTTGGGACGATTCTGTTCAGATGGATACTATTAATCGATCAAGATTAGGTTTAAATTATACCTTAGCTCCTTTGGGTATAGGCGGGG
>CAZXRI010000225.1:479-1948 GCA_964642765.1 uncultured Methanosarcinales archaeon
AGTAGTCCTTTGATGATAGGATTGCCTACTGAGAAAGCAAATTGCCTTGATGGATTGGTTGGCCTTTTGGGGAAGTAGAGACTATGAAACAAATAAATGCAGTGCCAACTCATAGATATGTTCCGTGGATGAGTTATAAGAATACATCCTCATCAGTACATGGATATTTAGACGACATATTAAGAGGAGAAGATGTTACGCAACAGTTTGATCCAAATGCAGTATGGCATGCTGAAGTATCACAGGTTTATTTTTTTATTGGTCCCTATACGCGAGGTTACCTTATAGGCTCTCCATCCCTTGTTCGGGAAGAGACAGAATATGTAACCCTGCATGTAAAAAAGTTAAGATTTAGATTAGGATTTCCTCAGGTATATAGAGAAGAATATGATAAAGAAATAGAACAAGTGAATAGAGGGATTATTACTCCTGAAGATGCTATTAAAAATATGAGTCTAGATCCACAAAGATATGTAAGAAACATTCTTGTTACGCAGGATGGAGTTAATATGTATCAATTTGAAACAGGTATTGAGCATAGAGCATATAAACCATTTATTGAAAATGAGATTATCCGTCGAGGATACGGAAGCAAGGTTCCAGAAAATTTTGTTCCAGTAATACTTGCACCTCTTGAAAGTATGATGATGACAATGTTCAATGAATCTTTAGAAAAAGCAAGAGAGATTAGAGGATGGTAGATAATAATTATAATCCCTAATAAGGCGCCTTCACAGTTAGAGAAGAATTAGCGAAAAAGAAAAACAAAAAAATCCTATTTCATTTCAATGAAACAGGCTTCATGCTTTTCCATGCAGTGTCAAACAATGTGTCCAATGCCTGTGCAAAGAATGGGGTGCTAACCCAGATTCCTACATCATAGGTCGGATGGACTTCTGTATCGTCGAGAACCATGAAGATAAGGTCTTTGCCGTCAACAATGCAGAATCTTGCCTTGCTTTCAGTGCTTCTTACCTCTGCAAGAGAACTTATTTCTTTTACAGATGGAAGACATTCCTTAGTTATAGGAGCAGCAACCCTTATTCTCACACCGCGTTTCTTGAGCTTCTCGAAAATAGGCTTAAGGCCTTCAACCTTCCTGATAATTCCCAGTGTGGTTGTCATCAATGTAACTGTGTTTTCAGCATTCTTGATTGTTGCTTCAAGATGATTATACAAGTTGTGCCTTCCTCTAATTGAACCAGACAAATCAGTCGGCTCGATTAATTCAATTCCTTGCGTATGCAATGTATTAAGCTCTGTAATAACATCTGTTGTTTTCAAATCTTCTAATCTCTTGAGCTGGCCCTTTGCATCCTCATGAACATTTTTTTTGACACGCTCGATAACTTCAGTTGGAGCAACTGCAATATATTTTATAGGCTTGCCAAGCTTCATTATAACATAGCCTTTTTTTTCCAATGATTCAAGAACATCATAGCTTCTTGATCGCGGGACATTTGCAATGT
>CAZXRI010000226.1:0-1923 GCA_964642765.1 uncultured Methanosarcinales archaeon
AGGAATTAAAGAGTGTCTGAAATTCGGGACAACAACTGTCTGCGACATGTACTATCCTGTTGAAGAAACAATTAAAGCAGTAAAAAAGGCGGGAATAAGAGCAGTAATAACTCCGACTGTCGGAGATAGTATCCGATATTACAATATTCAAGAAATTGATAATATTCAAGAAGCAGAGAACAAAACAGCCAAGTTATCGAAATCATTGAAACAGGATCTGAAGTCAGATTATTTGAGATCAGATCTAAAGGTCGACAAATTAAATTCTTCAAAACTTATCATTTTAGGCATTGCTCCTCACTCTGTCTATGCATGCTCTGAAAAATTATTGAAACTCTGCGCAAGGTATGAAGGAATAAAACATATTCATCTTGCAGAAACTAGAAAAGAGCGAGTTGATCTTTATAAAAAAACAAAGATGCTGCCTGTCCAGTACTTAGACTCTCTTGAACTGCTTGATGAGAAAACAATTCTTGCACATTCAATTTGGCTTACTAAAGGAGAGTTGCGCTTGATCGCTGAACGAGGAGCAAAAGTAGTTCATTGTCCTACTTCAAATATGAAATTAGCATCAGGAGGAGTTATGCCGTTAATTGAGATGCAAGAGTATGGAATTATTGTTGGACTTGGAACAGATTCCGCAGTTTCTAACAACTCATTGGATATGTTCCGTGAGATGCGAGAATGCGCATTACTGCATAAGCAACACAGATGGGACCCTCGAGCTGCTAGGGCTCAGAAAGTTCTTGATATGGCAACTACGGACGGAGCAAAAGTTCTTGGAATTGAGAACCTTGGAGCAATTAAAGAGGGATGGAAAGCTGATATTATAACCCTGAATATCGATATTAATCTTCAGCCTGCAAAGAAAGAACGCATAGTTTCGCACTTAGTGTACTCTGCTGTCGGATTTAATGTTTGCGATGTTATTGTTGATGGGGAGATAATTAAATATAGTAAAGGCAACAAATAATTGAGCATAAATTATTGCCTTTACTTATAGTAGCGGAAAAAGACCAATACGCATTTATCTCCGCCACCATATTCAGAAGACCGAACAATACCATGCTAAATATTTCAGCCTTCTGTTATATTACGAACTGGCAGCAATTGCTCAATTATATCTGCCTGTGAGTATAGCTTAAACCTCAACAACCCAAATGCCGGTACAATCATTCTCCATGATTATTCTCGAGTTCTTTATTTCTATTGGATGCTTGAAGAAAGGAGCATTGACAACAAGAGACTCATACTCGCCGCCCTCTCCCATAATACTTGTTCCATATCTTCTGTTCAGTTCTATGAGCTCTTGATACGCATCGAAATCGATTTTTCTTCCGAGCCATTTCTTGTTTAAGCCAAAAGCAGCGATCTGAGATATTCTGATATCAAATCCTTCATCAATCATTTTCAACAAAAGATCTTTCTGATTCTTATGCCATAATGGAGAATAAGTTTTCAAGTCTAATTCAGAGCAAATCCTGTTAAATCTTTCTTCTTGATAATCTGAAGCAACTGCTCCGAGAATTATTCCAGAGATTTGATATTTTTGCTTTGCTTTTTGCAATGCTTGTTTAAGATCATCCAGTTCTTTTTCTTTCTCGCCTTCTGTATCTGCATAAATTAGCGGAATTCCAATTGCTTCTGCCTGTTTCTCAACAACATTAATGTTAGGAGTGTGAAACATGTAAGATGCTTTGTTTTTTGATCTAATTGTAATCAAGCAGCTAACATCCCAACCTTGCTGAAGTGCCCAGTTTAGAGAGTAAATAGAATCCTTTCCTCCTGAGATCATTGCTGCGAGTTTCACCATGTAGGTAATTGTGGATAATTGTCACTATAAATTTGTTACTGTCTTATTTATAGAATTTGGATGATGTGAGCTTGGATGATGTGAGCTTGGATGATGTGAGCTTGGATGAT
>CAZXRI010000227.1:0-1846 GCA_964642765.1 uncultured Methanosarcinales archaeon
CTTGTGCCTGCTGAAAGGTTTACATTAACAGTCTGCTTTTTTATTCTGCTCTTGAGAGAGGATATTATCTTAATTCCTATTTCCTTCTCAGCACCTGCGCCGCCGACAGCATAGGTTATTGTTAAATGCCTTGACGGTTTATTTTTCAGATATTTGCCAAACTCCTTTTTAATTTCTCCGATATGCTTGTTTGAATAAGCTTTTTTAGGATCAAGATTAATTATCCTTTCTGCCAAATCCCGTCTAAGAATCTCCCTGTTGTTGCCTAAATTCTCTTTTGGTAAAGGGAATCCTGTAAGAATTATTCTATCATCAGGAACGCCATATTCTTTTAGGCGGAAAGCAGTATGCCTGCATGGAGCAAGGTAGGTTATATTGGATTTTTTTGGATGGTAAGAAACCCAGACACGGTTAATATCTGTATCTGTGACAATGCAATAAATCTTTTTCAGGCCGTGATAATCTGCTGCAAGAGCAGGGATAAAATGTGTTGTGATAAACGGAATATCTTTATTTTGCACATAATCAATCAGGCTTTTGCATAGGCCTTTTTTCTTGATAAGTTTCCAGAAATAAATAACAGGAAATGTTGGCTTTGACAAATCCCTGAACGGGAAAAACGGAGAGATGTTCTGGAAGTGGTCATATATCCCAAATAAAATCTTGCCGATGATAGGGAATTGCTTTATTCTCGAGAGTGTTTCATAAATTACTTTTAACCTGTGCCATATCCTTCTTTCCTTCTCGGATATTATCTTGTCGCTGTTGGCTGTGATAATTCTTTCATATGCAATGTCTTTTAGCGGATATGCTGCGCGCTGATGACCATATCCCATATCTACAGATATTACCCATGCCTCTTTTTTTTGCATATCTCTTTCTTTTAGATTTGAGATTATAAATCTTGCTTTGCTTTTGCTTAAGGATAATGCTTTTATATCCTTAGCTATTCTTAGTTTTATGGTTGACTTTTCAAAAATCAAGACAATCCCACTGAGCCAAAGATATAATAAGGTAACTTTGAATGATATTATTCCTCTTGAGAATGATATTCCTGTTCTGGAGAATAAGGATTTGAGGGAATTGGCTGGCAGGGTTGTTGATGCTTATAAGGCAAAGAAACAGATAATTGTTACTATCGGTGCTCACACTATAAAAGTTGGGCTGAGCTTAATTCTTATTGACTTGATGAAAAAGGGAATAATAAAGCATTTAGCAATGAACGGCGCAACAACTGTTCATGACTTTGAAATCTCTTATCAGGGTGCAACCTCAGAAGATGTTGCAAAAAATATTGAAGACGGAACTTTTGGCATGGCAGATGAAACAGGATATTTTCTCAATAAGGCAATGAAGGAAGGCGCTGATGCAAATATAGGATGCGGTAAGGCAATCGGGAAGAAAATAGTAGAGAGTGATTTGCGATTTGTAGATTATAGTATTCTTGCGGCTGCTTACAAACATAATGTTCCTGCAACAGTTCATATTGCTATTGGTACAGATATAATTCATCAGCATCCGAGTTGTTCAGGAGTGGCAATCGGGAAAACAAGCTATGAGGATTTTAAGATTTTTACTGATAGTGTGAGCAAGCTTGAAGGAGGTGTCCTGATTAATATTGGCTCGTCGGTAATTTTGCCTGAGGTTTTTATCAAGTCCCTTTCTATCGTTAGGAATCTCGGATATAATGTCAGAAATATTACAACTGCAAATCTTGATATGATTAAGCATTACAGGCCTCATGTGAATATTGTCGTAAGGCCGACTTCTCTCGGCGGAAAAGGTTATCATATTATTGAGAAGCATGAAAAAACTGTTCCGAGCCTGCACAAAATGATTATTGAGA
>CAZXRI010000228.1:0-1839 GCA_964642765.1 uncultured Methanosarcinales archaeon
CTGCCTTTCTTCATAATTGAGGGAAGATTAGCGGATATAAAAAAGTTTAGCATCAGATAATTTTAAATATGCCATTCTATTCGTGTATATCATGTACATAATTGTTACAGATGCTAATTTGAGGTAAATAAAATGGATTGGGGAATGAAGAACAGATTATCAGGGATTTTCGATAAGAAATCCGGCAAAACAGTAATGCTTGCTGTTGATCATGGATATTTTCAGGGACCAACAACAGGATTGAAAGAGCCGAGAAAGACAATAGAGCCATTGCTTCCTTATTCTGACTGCTTGTTTGTTACTCGGGGAATCTTGAGGAATTGTGTTGATGCAAATACTAATGTGCCTGTTTTCCTTCGTGTTTCTGGAGGACCAAGTGTTCTCGGAGAGCTTTCCAATGAGGATATTACAACATCAATGGAAGAGGCAATTAGGTTGAATGCTTCAGGTGTTGGCATGAGTATTTTCGTCGGCGAGAAAAATGAGGATAGGTCAATATCAAATTTAGGAAGGGTTGTGAATAAGGCAGAGAGGTATGGTATTCCTGTCCTGGCTATTACTGCTGTTGGCAGGGAAATGGTTCGTGATGCAAGGTATCTGGGATTGGCTTGCAGGATTGCTGCTGAGATTGGTGCGCATATGGTTAAGACTTATTATTGCGAGAATTTCGAGGAAGTCGTAAAGACTTGCCCTGTGCCTGTTGTTATCGCAGGCGGGAAAAAGATTCCAGAGAAAGAAGCATTGCAGATGGCTCATGATGCAATAAAAGCTGGAGCTGTTGGTGTTGATATGGGAAGGAATATTTTCCAGTCTGAGAATCCTGTTGGAATGATTAAGGCTATTCGCGCTGTTGTGCATGATAATGTTTCTGTCGAGAAGGCATTTGAGATTTTTACACAATCAAAACAATTTTAAACCTCCATAAATGACCAATGTCCATGCCAACAATAAGTTTATGCATGATAGTAAAGAACGAGCAGGATTATATTGGGAAATGCCTTGATTCTGTTAAGGAGATTGCTGATGAGATAATCATCATAGATACAGGCTCTACAGACAGGACTGTTGATATAGCAAAAAAGTTCAATGCAAAAATATTCAGGCACAAGTGGAATGATGATTTCAGCGACGCAAGAAATGTTTCATTGGATAAGGCAACCAAAGAATGGATTCTTGTTTTAGATGCTGATGAAACCATTTCAAAAAAAGACTTGGCAAGATTAAAGGAGTTGATTTCAAAAGCTCCTGATAATGTTTTCGGGTTCATGCTTATCCAGCGCTCTTATATTAACAATTCAAAATTCCCGAAATGGATTTCTTCCGAGGGTGATTTATATGAAGAGTCAAAGTCCTATATAGGCTGGGTTTATTCTGGCATTACACGTGTTTTCAGGAATCGCAAGGATATCAGGTTTGAATATCCTGTTCATGAGACTATAAAGGAGGCAATTAAGCGTGCCGACGGAAAAATCGCAGTAACAAGCATTCCAATTCACCATTATGGCAAAATAAGGGACGGTGATTTTGTTAATAAGAAAAGCGAGATGTATCTGGAGCTGGGAAAGAAAAAGCTTAAGGAAAAGCCTGACGGGAAGTTTTATTATGAGCTTGGGATTCAGGCTCAGGTTTTGGGAAAGAATGATGCTGCTGCTGAATATTTCAGGAAGGCAATTGAACTGAACCCGCAGATTTCCGGTGCTTATATTAATCTTGGTGGATTATATTGCCGTCTTGGGAAAATTCAGGATGGTCTTGATGTATTAAAAAAGGCAATTCCGTTTGCAGATAATAATTCTGATTTGCATAATAATCTCGGGATTGTTTATGAGAAGCTTAAAG
>CAZXRI010000229.1:0-1825 GCA_964642765.1 uncultured Methanosarcinales archaeon
AGATTGAGCAATAAGGCAATAAGAAATAATTTGAACATGGGGTGAACAATATGGCAAAACAAATACTTTTCGACGAAAAAGCAAGGCAGGGCTTGGTAAATGGAGTTAATATCCTAGCAAACACAGTGAAGATTACTCTCGGTCCAAAAGGAAAATATGTTGCTCTGGGACAGAGTTTTGGAAGCCCGACTATAATCAATGATGGAGTTACAATAGCAAAGGAGATTGAGCTTAAGGATCCTGTTGAAAATATTGGTGCACAGCTTGTCAAGGAAGTCGCAAGCAAAACACAGGATGATGCTGGAGACGGAACAACAACTGCAACTGTTCTTGCACAGGCAATTATCAAGGAAGGGATGAAGGTTATTGCCTCAGGAGCAAATCCTATCGAGGTAAAGCGTGGGATTGATAAAGCTTGCCAGAGAGTTGTTGAACTAATAAAGTCCGCAAGCATTGATGTCAAGGACAAGATTGTTCAGGTTGCGACTATTTCAGCAAATAACGACGAGGAAATAGGAAGGCTAATTGCAAAGGCTATTGAAAAGGTTGGTCCTAAAGGTGTTATTACAGTCGAGGAAGCCAAAGGATTTGAAACAACTATGGAGGTTGTCGAGGGAATGCAGTTTGATGAAGGGTATGTAAGCCCGTACATGGCAACTAATGCAGAAACCCTTGAGTCTGTTTTGGATAATCCATACATACTTGTTTTTGATAAGAAAATCAGCGCAATGAAAGACCTGATAAAAGTTCTCGAGGCAATAGCACAGGAAAGCAGGCCTTTGCTGATTATTTGTGAAGACTTGGAAGGCGAGGCATTGGCAACTATTGTCCTGAATCTTCTCAGGGGAACAATAAAGGTTGTTGCTGTCAAGGCTCCTGGATTTGGTGATGACAGGAAAAATATGCTCGAGGACATTGCAGTAATGACAGGCGGAAAGGTTATTTCTGAGGAGAAAGGAATGAAGCTCGAAAGTATCTCTCTTGAGGATTTGGGCAGTGCAAAGAAAGTCAAGGTTAACAAGGAAAAAACTGTTCTTATGGAATGTGCTGGCGACCAGAAAGACATCAAGGCAAGAATCGCGCAAATTGAAAAGCAGATTCAGACAGCGAAATCTGATTATGATAAGGAAGACCTTAAGATAAGGCTTGCCAAGCTTGCCGGCGGTGTTGCTGTGCTTTATGTTGGTGCTGCAACTGAGACAGAGATGAAAGAAAAAAAGTCCAGAGTTGACGATGCAATGAACGCAACCAAGGCAGCTATTGAGGAAGGCGTTGTTCCAGGAGGAGGACTTGCATTGATAAGGACTATTCCTGAGCTGGAAAAATTAAAGCTTCCTCCTGACCAGCAAACAGGCCTTGAGATTTTGAAGCGGGCTATCGAGGAACCTGCAAGGCAGATTGCAATTAACGCAGGCAAGGAAGGTTCTGTTGTTGTTGATAGGCTAAAGAAAGAGCAAGGTTATGTTGGCTACAATGCAAAGACAGATACATTCGAGGATTTGGTAAAAGCAGGTGTTATTGATCCTGTTAAAGTAACCAGAATGGCTCTCCAGAATGCAGCAAGCATAGCAGGAATGCTTATCACAACTGATGCTGTTGTTGTTGAATTGCCTGAAGAGAAGAAAGATTCTCATGGTGGAATGCCCTCTGGAATGGGAGGCATGGGCGGAATGGGGATGATGTGATTTTATTTATGCGAATTTATTTTATTGTTATATTTTTTACTTTTTAGATTTCAAGAGAAATCCGACACCGCCAGTCACAGACTGACGGATTGCTCGCTCCCTTCGGTCGCTCGGTCGGATTTCTAAGAATACAAATATTC
>CAZXRI010000230.1:0-1816 GCA_964642765.1 uncultured Methanosarcinales archaeon
CTTGCAACGAACCACTTAAATCTAGACCCCAAATATATAGATTTGTGATTGTTGATTCCTGATTGTTGATTGTTTCAGAGAGCAAATTCCAACCGTCATAAATAAACTGATTAGTAATTGAACCTACTGCTTTCTCATACCGCCTGCTCATATAGTCGTATTTGTAGTTGGCGATTTGAGAGCCGTTAGAGGAAACAGCAATCAGCCTATTCTCAGCGTCCCAGAAAAAGGCGAAGTTTCCGTAGTTTGTAATGTTACCGTCCAAATCAACTGGAACATTGTACTGGAACATTCGACTAGAGCTAAAAACCATATTAACCTTTTGTAAATGAACCTGTTAGCCATAAAACAGCGTTATTGAGAAATAATAACCTGACCTAGCTCCTCTTGCCAGTTTTTTATGCTGTTTTTTCTAGCTTTTCCAACCGCTCTCTTGGATGGAATTTAGTATGAATTTCTTTCAGTTTCTTGATGGCGACCTGAATGTAGATTGCCGTTGTAGATGGAGAACTATGCCCTAAAAGTTCCTGTATAAATCTGATGTCGCAACCATTCTCCGCAAGATGAGTAGCGCAAGAAGCCCTAAATGAATGAGGCGATATTGTCTTTTTAATTCCTGCCTGAAGAGCATATTGTTTAACCATCATATATATCCCTTGCTTCTCTATCCCTCCATATTTCCTGCTTATAAATACTGCCGGCTCATTCTTATCTGCGTAATGAGGTCTGCATTCCCTGAGATATTTATCAAGCCATTTCCAAGCATTCTTACCACAAGGAACAACCCTGTCTTTATTACCTTTGCCATTTTTAATCAGTATTGTTCCGTCATCAGGATTCAAATCGTCAAGGTTCAGATTTACAACTTCATTTCTTCTTATCGCCGTTGAATACAGTAATTCCATAATGGCTTTATCTCTGATTCCTCTAGGCGTTTTAGTATCAGGCTCATCCAATATATTCTTCATTTCTTCTACGCTGAGAATATTCTTCGGCAGACTCTTTCCCGTCTTAGCCCCTTCAAGTCCATCAGCAGGGTTGTAAAATACTTCGCCTTTTCTCCTAAGCAGTTTATATAGTTTTCTTACCGCCGATATTTCATGGTTCTGCGTTGATGGATTGTATGGCTTACCCTTTTTGTTCTTCAATGTTGAAAGATATATCTGATAACGGATTAAGAGCTTGGTATCAACTTCCGCAATGCTCTGTATGTTTTCAGATTGCAGGTATTCAAGAAATCGTTTAACGCAAAAACGCTCCCAATCCATCGTAGACTCAGCCATAGCAATAGCCTTCTGATGAGAGTCAAAGTCATTCAGTATGTCGTCTGTATTAATCATTTTCTCGGATGATATTTCCTATGAACCTTCTGCAATTCTTTAATCGTAATCCTTGTATATCGCTGAGTAGTTTCAACAAGTTCATGCCCTAGAATTTCTTTTACTTCCAATAGCGATGCTCCTTGTAAAAGCAGATGAGAAGCGCAGGTTAATCGTAATATATGAGGCGATACCTTCTTTTTTATGCCTGCTTTCTTCCCATCCTCCCGATCAATTCCCCCGACTCCAGCAGGACTGTTTCGTTGTTTGTTATACATTCCGAGAAAAAGAAATGTCTCTTCAGGCTTTGCAAGTTTGGGTCTGACAAGCTCCCTGTACGCTCTTATCCATAGACAAGCTGAGTTCCCTATGATGGCAATCCTCTGCTTATTACCCTTGCCCTTGTTGATTCTTATTATGCCTTTTTTGGTATCAACATCATCGGTTTTCAAATTACAGAGTTCTCTCAACCTGATGGAACTTGAATAAAATGTTTC
>CAZXRI010000231.1:0-1803 GCA_964642765.1 uncultured Methanosarcinales archaeon
CTTCGCCTTGAGTGGCTGTCGCTGTCCTTAGGTTTGCAGTAGAGACATTTCAGGTCACACCTGTCTGTAACAGATATACGAATATATTTAATTCGTCTATTATACTTATCAATAAGTGGATTCATAATTATTGGAAACTAAATGATTTCTGTAACAGTGGTCGGATAGTTAGCATCCTAATCGTGCCTTGATCCTTCTATAATTCTGAAGATGTGAAGCACAAAAGGAAAGAGTGCGTCCATTGACTCCTGTGCGCCTGTAGTTGAACCCGGAAGTGCAAGTATAAGCGTATTCCCTTTCATTCCTGCAACACCGCGTGACAGCATAGAATATGGTGTTCGCTCCTGCCCATAATTTCTTGCCACCTCAACAATCCCGGGAATTTCTTTATCAAGCAGGGGACGAATGGCTTCAGGTGTAATATCGGCAGGAGATAGCCCTGTGCCTCCTGTCAGGATAATAATATCGTTCTTTGCTTTATAAAGTTTTAATACCTTTTCTTTGATAACTTTTGATTTATCCGGGATAACGGAATAATCTGAAACTGCAACATCGCACTGCTCCAATTTTTTGATAATTGCCTTTCCTGCCTTATCCTCATTTTTCCCTGCGGAAATACTGTCAGAGCACACAATTACCCCAGCCTTCAGGTCTTTCCTGAATCTATCTATGAAATCTGATTTGCCTCCTTTTTTTTCTTTTAATTTTATAGAACAAATCTCAATTCCTTTATCAATCGGCTTGAGCATATCGTAAATTGTGAGCGCAACAACAGATGCCCCATGCATTGCTTCTACTTCAGCGCCAGTTTTGTAAATTGTATGCACCTCAATTTCAATATAAATTTCAAGGTTTGCAATTTCATAGCGCACATCAGTAAATTCAACCGGCATCGGATGGCAGTCAGGAATCATATCGCTGGTGCGTTTCACGGCGTAAAGCCCAGCCACACGCGATGTTTCAAGCACATTGCCTTTCGGAACAGTGTTATTTTTTATCGCTTCTATAGTTTCCTGTCTGCTCACTTTTACAACAGCCTGAGCAATGGCTTTTCTGAGAGTAGAGGATTTGTGTGTAATGTTAATCATAATGTTATGCTTTCATCTGTTATTTTGTTTCCATACATAAGTTTCATCGTCAAACATTTCTTTCCCCCAAATTGGAACATTGGCTTTTATTTGCTCAACAATTTCGCGGCACGCATCAAATGAATCATTTCTGTGTTTTGAAGAAACGAAGACAAACATATTTATTTCTCCTGCTTTCACTTTTCCCAGACTGTGATAGATATGCAAACATGTCAACTCATATTTTGCAAAAGCCGCTTCTCTGATTTCATGAAATTCTTTTTCCGCCATCTCATGGTATGCCGAATATTCAATCGCCTGCACAGTCTTTCCATCAATAACATCATCTCTAACCTGACCAAGAAATATTGTATGCGCACCGATACCTGTTTTATTGCTGTGCTTCGCAACGGAATCGGCAATAAATTCAACATTTATTGCCCCTTCAATAAACACTTTTTCCTTTTTTTTAGGTGAACTCATCCTGTTTTAAATGTTTTCATCCGCCTGCAAATGGAGGAAGCAGAACAACTTCACTGTCTTCATTTAATGGAATATCTTCTGATACAATTTGTTGATTTACTGCAATCTTATATTCTCTACCTTTTAAGTCGGGATATTTAGCATACAGCTTGCTTTTAAGCAAATCAGTATTTGAAACATCTTCCAATTCCAGTTCATCCTTACCTAAAATATCAGCTATATATCCAAAAGCAATAACCTTAATTTTCATTTA
>CAZXRI010000232.1:0-1775 GCA_964642765.1 uncultured Methanosarcinales archaeon
AAAGGATTATGAGCAGAATCAAATTATCAAATCGCAAAATAAATTACTGGTGTTGAACTCTGAGGAGAAAACTCGCTGTATTTATTGGTCGAGAAAGAATTCATCTAATCTCACTAGTTCCTCTATCGTTCTCTATTCCCTCTATCTCTCGCTAGTATAGAAAATTATTTATACTCAGTATACCAAAAAATATACTGGATGCTGGCATGATAACAGAGGATGATTTAAAGAAGTATGGATTTGTAAAGCCTGATGGAACAGGTGATATGGAAATGTCCGAGGAAGGCAGAGAAGCAGGAGGAACTTCATCAGTTTTACCGACGGGCTATCCGTCAACAAGAGCAAAATACAGGATGATTGTCGAGGGATTCAACATTTCTATAGAAGAGCCTTATTTCTGGGTGCTTGATTATCTTAGATATATGTGGAGTTTTAATCTCATAGACAAAATAACTGACATCTTTGCAGCAGCAGAAAATTCAGCATTTTTCGGAGTCTCACAGCAGAGGCTTGGGTTGCAGCAGGATAGGGTAAGCCAGTATCTTGCAACAATCGGAAAAATGGTTAAGGAACTTTTCCAGCTTGTCCGTGAATTAAGAATTCTCGACGAGAGATTGGGATATTATTTTGATTCATATACAAACAGCAAAAGTGCAGAGAGCGCTGAGATAACATTAAAAGGAATCTGGGTTGATCAGGTTGAGCAGGGAGCAAAAAACCCAGCAAGCGTTTATGGAATGGCTCGGGAGGTTCAGTTTTTAACACTACCTGATTTGTTCTTTGCAACGCATCCGTTAAAGCAGGAAGATGTTGATTCTGTTGTCGAGAGAGACAGGGGGCAGTTTAATCGTAAGGTCAGAGAAGTTCTGAAGAGAAAGTTGAGGAATTATCTTGCATGGAAAGAGCATACATTTGATGAGCTGAAAAACAGGAGAATATTCACGCTGAAATATTTGAGACAGCATTATGAGATTGTCAAGATGTATATGGCATGGGTAAAGCCTTACTTAAGAAACATCCAGAGATTGACCATGGATCAGGGATTTATGAAAACACCTGATATTCTTGCTGCGTTTGAAACATCCATGATTGAAGTCGAGATTCTCGCAAGGAAACCGAAAAAAGTAGAACTGACAAAAAAAAAGGAGGTAACAATGAATCAGGTTATCCTTGTTAATTTCATGTTCAGAACTCGGCCTGAGATGTCTTATCAGCAGGAAGGTTATCAGAGAGGGCCTCTTCACGTCGGAAGGATTGCAATGACTTTCAGGGCTTATGCTTGGACTGATGAGCAAGTCAACAATTATAAGAAGCTGAAGGATTTGGAGGATTTCAGGCTGATTGAGCTTGTTGATTCTTCTGTGAAGATTGCCATGGATTCTCTCGGAGACGAGCTTATGAGGTATCTTGCTGAGGCTGGAGAGGATATTATGGAGAAGAAAGAAATGGCAAAAGCAACTGCTGCAGCCAGTCAGGGAAAGACCACTTTCTTTTCAATACCTCTTAAGATTAATGTTAAGTCAATGAGTATGTTTTTCAAAGGTCCAAATGGTGCAAAGTCAGATCAAATGTCTGAAACCGATAAGTATAAGATTGATGTTGAGAGAAGTTCTGCAAATACAAGTGTTAAGGCAGCGATGTGGAATATTTATCATCATTTCAAGAAGCATCATGCTATGCTGAACTGGTAGCAGCGAAAAGTCGCTGCATCCCTTGGTGCGGCGTAAAGCCGCACGTGCTCGCCAGTATGCAAAGAGGAAGGCGAGCAGAACCAC
>CAZXRI010000233.1:0-1721 GCA_964642765.1 uncultured Methanosarcinales archaeon
AAACACCTTTGTATGATTGCCTACCCATGTACTTTCCCATGACTCATTCCATCCTTTAAACACTTTCGTGCACAAATCATTTGTTTTCGATAAATAATCAGTCATTACAGGTACTTCTATGCCAATAGATTTGGCTGTTCTTTCGATTTTACTTGTTTCTGAGAAAGCTAACGGTATTGTGTGGCCTTTTGTGGTCTCATGATTATAACTTAACATAAATGCTGTTAAACCACCCAGAGCGCTTAAATAGAATATTTCATATGGTCCTCTACTGAAATAATCAGCAACCTTTGACAATTTATCACCTAGAAAATCATAAATTTCGGTAGCACGTTTGGTATATTCTCTTTTTAGAGATGTCAAATGTGATACAGGTTTTTCTTCTATCATGTTATTCAAAGAAAGTTCTTATTTATAAATTTTTCCTTTTTGTCACTACTTTATAATAATTAAATACTATAGAAACATCTCATGTATCAATTCAATGTACGTCGCTATGCTCCAGGTTTGGCAGAAGCAGCCTCCTGGAGAGAATTCAAGGGCTGATGATAGCTCAGATGCATATCCAATAAATCCGCTGTATAGAATGTCTTCTGTTGATGCATTCAGGATCTTCACAATATATGAATAATATTTCTCCTTATTCAGGTGATGCATTGCAACTGCAGCAAGATTATTGATGAAAAACCATGAATCTCCCCTATGATAGCTGGAATTGTTCTGGCCAGTATATTTACCGCAAAACAGTCTGTTGCTCTTGTCAATAGTGCTTAATCCTCCTGAATTTTTTCCTGTATCCCATTCACACCAAAGCTTTTCAAGAGCATAATCAAATACCTTTTCCCATTCCTCATTATGCAAAAGGTCAGGATAAATATAATATGCTAAAAACAAATTTGGCCTGCAGACATCTGCATTACTTGAATTAAAGCCATCATTCATTATCACTGATTCTTTTCCATTAATTATTTTAACCACAAACCTTTCTCTTACAACTCTTGCAAATTCTCTCTCTAGTTTCCTGTAATCAAATTCGCTCTTTGTTATGCTTACAAGCTTATTATCTTTTTTAACAAACTTATTTGCCAACATGTTATTTAGCATGTTCATAAGCCTAAGCATCCCAAGGAACAATGCCTGTATCTCAATCCTGAATCCTTCTCTATAATCATTGTCTGCAAATGTGTCCATCCATGTTTCCAATGGTTTATTTATTATAAGCTCATTTGTATAATAATTATTCATTATCTGTTTTATAGAGAATTGAAGTCTTTCTCTTAGATATTTCAATTCATGAAGATTAATATGCTTGCTTAAATCAGAGGATTCTTCTAATAAAATGATTATGTCATATACTCTTCTATAGAGCCATCCTATTGCATCAGCACTTCCAAGCTGAGTGCTTGGATAAAGATTGCTTATTCTTCCATCTGGCATCAGTTCATTGATGTGCCTGAATAAGATCAGTTTAGCTATCTCAAATTTCTTCTCTAACATCAGGGCTTGTAATGATATTAATTCATCTCTTGCCCAGAACTGGAAAAACCAGGGCAATCCGGCCCATAATCCTGCAAGTTTCTTATGATCGACATTAATGCTGACATTTATCCCATCAAGTGCATGGATTGAATTGACATATGCCATTGCTGAATCTTTTCCTGTAATTTCCTGAAGCTCAAGCTTCTGCGATAATGTGTTGTCAATATAAGTTGCATGCACTT
>CAZXRI010000234.1:0-1714 GCA_964642765.1 uncultured Methanosarcinales archaeon
ATAAAAAAGCAATAAAATATTATTAGATATCCTTGATTCCTGCTTCGCATATCGCAAATGCAGCTTCTCCTTCAGGCATTGATGGGCTGTCGAGCAATTTAGCAACTCTGGTTCCTTTCTTGCCTTTTCTTAGGTAAAGCCTGAATTGGCTTGCATGAGCAACAATATGGCCTCCGATAGCTTGTGTTGGATCTCCAAAGAAAGTATCTGGTTTTGCCATTACTTGATTTGTTACATATACACAGAGATTGTTTAAATCTGCAATCTTCTGGAGGATGTGCATGTGCCTGTTAAGTTTTTGCTGCCTGTCTGCAAGTGTTCCTCTTCCAATAAATTCAGCTCGGAAATGAGCTGTTAGAGAATCAATAACAACAAGCTTTACATTGAGCTTTTGCTTCTTGATTAAATCCTCAATCTTCTCAGCTAAAAGCATTTGATGGTCGCTGTTGTAAGCTCTGGCAACCTTTATTCTCTTGAGAGCTTCAGTTGGATCCAAGCCTTGAGTCAATGCAATCTGTTTTATTCTTTCAGGCCTGAATGTATTTTCTGTATCAACATAGACAGCAACAGCATCTTCTGCTAATTTTCTACAGTTTACAGCAAGCAAATGTCCAATCTGGGTTTTACCGCTTCCAAACTCGCCAAATGCCTCTGATATTGCTCCTGTTTCAAATCCTCCGCCAATAAGGGAATCCAATGCTTGACTTCCTGATGGAATTCTTTGGACAAGTTCCCTTTTTTTCAGGTAATCATCACCTGATTCAAATCCCATCTCGACAGATTCCCTTGCTGCTGCAATTATCCTTTTTGCAAGAGCTTCACTCATCCCGGTAACTTCAATAAGCTCTCCAGGAGTTGCAACTGCAATGCTCATTACATCATTATAGCCAACAGTGCTGAGCTTTTCTGCAGTTGCAGGTCCAATCCCAGGTAAGTCTATTACAGAATTTGCCTTTGACCCGTTTTTTATCTCCTTTGAATCATCTTCCATATCTATCTCTTCTGAGACTAATTCTTCCTCGTATATCTTTTTTGCCATTTTATATCACTATCTCCTCATCAATAATGATGTTTTCTCTTGCAGCCTCGGAAACTCTGCTTGTCTCATATGAGCTCTGCTTAAGGACAATATACTCAAATGCCTTGTTTAAAAGCAAAGCTGCCCTTGGCAAATCATTTGCACGCATGGAAGAGGTGCTTTGCCATTTTCCGCTTTTATCGAGATAATTCCTTTCGAGAGAAATTGTCATGTATTCTGTTGCATTTCCGCTCTTATCCTTTATCGGATTGCTCCAGATAGTAACACTTATTGCTCCTGCCCTGAATTTCTTGTCAGGCAGTCTCTTCTGATTGCTTCCAGCATAGCTTTGTGTCTGCTGAACTGGCTTTATTTCCTTTGCATATGTGCTTTTTACATACTCCATTTTTCGCTCCGCCTCTTCCTGTTCGGATTTTGTTTCATTTCAGGCATTTTCACCTGAACGAGGCAAAACATACTTAGATGTAATTCCTTTAAATACGCTGCGTGAGAATGTCCAGTCCGCACCGCAAAATCGGTGCACGCTTTGGTGCGGCGTAAAGCCGCACTTGCTCGTCAGTATGCAAAAAGGATAACGAGCGAATCAATTATCGAGGATGTTGTAAATAGGTGGTCGAGTGGAAGAGAAAACTCGCTGCAAAATAGTTAGTATTATTGCGGTCGAGCTTCAAGCGA
>CAZXRI010000235.1:0-1704 GCA_964642765.1 uncultured Methanosarcinales archaeon
TATTAAGCACGATATTGCCTAATTACATAGGGAAAATATTCGGATTTATTGTTGAGGGATTAAGCGAGATGTTCCAATTTATCTTTCATATCCTCAATTTTTTAGGCACGCCTAAGTTGTTAACAGTCTTGATTCTTATCCTATTTGGATATGGCTTTATTTTCCTAATGATACATCTTATTTGCAGCAGCATTGTTTATATAACCAGAAAACTTAGATAAAAAAAGACACAATAAAATTTACTTTTTGTTAATATCCCCTGCTTCCCATGTTAACTTTTCCTTTCTTCTAAATTCGCCAAATATTGTCCTGTGAAATAGAGCATAAACCATAATAACAGCAATCTTCAGCCTTCCTTCCTTGTTAAATCTTCTTACATCATTATAAATCTTCGTGGAGTTAATTACCCTGAACTTTCCATATCTCCTGCTCCTTTTTGCTAAATCATGGTCCTCGGCAAAGGTAATAGTCAAATCAAACCCATTAAGCTTTTCAAAAATATCCCTCTTGATAAATATACACACCCCGGCAGCATGCGGATTAAAATACTGCACAATTTTCTGCCATGAATTATAAAACAGGTAAAAAAGCTTGTCAACAACTTTTTCTGACAAAGGTATAATTGAAACAGTTGCAGAAGAAAGTCCTCTTTGTTTTATTTCACAAACTGAATCCATTAGAAAACTATTCGGCAGAATAGAATCAGCGTCGAGAAAAAGTAGCATATCTCCACAGGCTTTCAATGCTCCATTGTTTCTTGCTTTCCCAGGGCCTTTACAGAAGACAGTGAAAACCTTGTGCCCGTAGCTTTTTGCTATTGTTCTAGTTTTGTCTTTAGAACAGTCGTCAACAACAATAACCTCATAATCCTTAAAGTTCTGTGCTTTTATCGAATCCAAAATTCTCGGTAGGCATCTTTCCTCATTAAATGCAGGGATAACTATCGAAAGAAATGGCTTTTTAATCTTCTTCATTTTATTTTTCATCTTGCTGGCAATCTTTCATTAGAATATAGCCTCTTTAAAAATCTTACCCATGGATTATCAAACCTTCAGCACAACAAGATTTGTGTTCCCCATATTCTTCTTCTCGATAACCTCTCTCTGGACAAGCTTAGATGTAATCCTTGAAATCTGCACCTTTGTAAATCCTGAAAGCACAACAAGCTTATTCTGCTCGATAGAATTATTGTTATCGAGGAGAATCTTGATTATTGTCCGCTCATCATTCGGCAGGATTTTCAGGACTCTTTCAAGCTGGAGCTTATTGATTCTCTTCTGAAATAAAAGCACAATCACAGCACCGATAATTATCGAGATAAACGAAATCCCATACACAATCAAAGGCAGCTGTGAATCAGTCTGTGTTGTGTAAAACCCATTAACTAATGCAAACAAAATCCCAAGGAAAAATATCAGCCCAAGCCCGATTACGAGCCGCTTATTTTCTATTTCCATCTGGCTCTATCTCTTTTTTTAATTTGTTATATTCCTCGAGAGAAATCTCTCCCTTAGCAAGCCTTTTCTTTAATATATCAGAAGCGCTCTCATTGCACTTATACCCGAAAATTCCGTTAGAGCGAAGCATCCACCAGACAACAAGGAAAAACATCACAAGTATCAGTATCTGGAAAAGCCAGCCAAATCCCATAACCCCAAATCCAATTCCGTCATGCATCATATATGGCATTTTATCACCTGAACT
>CAZXRI010000236.1:0-904 GCA_964642765.1 uncultured Methanosarcinales archaeon
GCACCTCCTCATACTATTCTGAGGTATAAGTAAACGCCATAATTATATTAAAAATTTACGGCGTTTATTATACATCTATTTTATCGTGCTGTATAGTATATTCTCGAGAACTCTTTCAGGAACTCCATTGCAGTTTCATTATCCTCGATAATAAGAACATTCTCGTCATTTCCTGAGAATCCATTAGATGTTGGGTTCATGCTTCCTGTTATTACAATCTTTCTGTCAATGATAATAACCTTGTGATGAAGTGTCGCTTTTGTATTGTCTGTGTTGACATCAAGACCAAAATCCTTTATCCTCTGGTATTGTGAGTATCTGCCTTTTGCCTGTGCATCATCAAAAACACCTGCAACATGCACTTTTGTTGTTAGAAGGATGTCTGCAATATCCTCGTCGGTAAAGCTGTAAACAATCAGATATATGCTTTCGTTTGCGTTCTTCATAATATCTGAAACATACTTTTTGCAGTTATCATCAGGACAGAAAAGGTTGGTTATTTTTTTACCGCCCAGAATTATCTCCTTGTTTTTAGTCGGAGAGTCTTTCATGTTATTCCATTGCTCGTCAAATTCAGCTTCATAATTTTCAGCAAGGTATTTCGAGAGAATTGCAACAATATTGTTCATGCTTTTATTGTCGCTTGATGTTGGGTTGAAGCTTCCGCTTAATATGATATTTCCGTCTATGATGCAGAACTTGTTATGGTCTGTCCGTTTAGTAAGCCTGACATTGCTGCCTGAGAGCTGGTTCTTGTAATTGACTCCGTTAAAGACAATCTTTACATCTATCAATGAGCTTTTCTCGGCGAGTTTACTTTTCACATATTTTAGGTCAATGTTATACAGCGAGCAATGGATGCTTTTATTTGCATTATCCAAATACCTGAGAAAGACATCTGCAC
>CAZXRI010000236.1:914-1701 GCA_964642765.1 uncultured Methanosarcinales archaeon
TCTGCACAATTATCTTTTTGGCAGAAATATGCCTTTGACACGAAATTATCTTCTGAGGGAATCTTTGTTTTGGTTAAGTTATCTGAAGAATCTGCACAGCCAAACAGGAAAGCCGAGAATAAAACAAACCCAAGCAGAAAAATCTGTCTCATTTTCTTAAGTAAATCTCCCTGCTTTTTACTATGCCAAATTTTGTGTCAGGGTAAAGCTCCTCGAGGGAATCAAGGAATTTCCGCACATCCGGATAGAATGTGTTTGGATTGAAAGCATGATTGTTGAATTTTGCATAAAGCTCTGCTTCCTTGTTTGTTATTCCTGAAAACAGCTTGACTATCTTCTTTGAGATTCTTGCAGGGAATTCACTCTCAGCTTTGTTATCGTTATTAAAGACAGAATTCATGAAAGAGCATGCATCATCATCGGCAGTCCATGGGATAACTATTTTATTTATTTTGTTTTTTGAGATGAAAGCGATTAATTCCTTGTTTGGCTTTCTGATTTCTCCGATAGAAAACTGCCTATAATAAACCTTCGCTGGCAAATCCCTGATTATTCCCTTGACTATAAACTTTGCAAGATTATCCACAATAAGAATCCTGTCTCCTTTCCTGAATGCCTTTCCAATTCTTGTGTGCTTCCTGATTCTCTTCTCGATAACATCACAAAAGCAATTCCTGCACAAAGGCTGGAGATATTTCAGGCTGACAGCAGATTCATTTGGGCATGTTGAGCATTTCATATTGAGCATTTCATCCTGAATATTGCTGGATGTTGGAAGGTTTAAAAT
>CAZXRI010000237.1:0-1696 GCA_964642765.1 uncultured Methanosarcinales archaeon
CTTGAGCTCACAAGAGGATTGGTAATAAAAGGAAGCATAAACAAGATAGTTGTCTGCGGCTTAGGAGGAAGCGCTATCGGCGGCTTGATTCTAAAATCTTACCTTTCAAAAGTTAAAGTTCCTGTCCATGTTGTGAGGGATTATGATTTGCCTGCATTTGCAGATGCAAGCACGCTTGTTTTTACTGTTTCATATTCAGGAAATACAGAGGAGACTTTGTCATGCTATAAGCAAGCTGTTGAAAGAGGATGTGTTGTCTGGGCAATTACTTCAGGAGGAAGATTAAGCGAGATTGCAGACAACAAGGTAATTATTCCCTCTGGATTGCAGCCAAGAGCAGCAGTAGGATTTCTTTTCTTTCCTATGGTTACTCTTCTCTACAGTTCGAGGGTTATTGATATAACCAATGATGAGCTTAATGAGATGATTTCTATCCTAAAGAAAGTTCCGGATTTCAAGGACAAGGGGAATCAGATTGCTAATGTTATTAAGAACAGGACTCCAGTTATTTATTCTTCAACGATATTAGAGCCTGCTGCATACAGGATGAAATGTGAATTCAACGAGAACAGCAAGCATCCTGCATTTTATCATGTTTTCCCAGAGATGAACCATAACGAGATTGTCGGCTATCCGCACATGGACAGGAAGAATTTTACTGCGATATTTATCAGGGATAATTTTGATAATGACAGGATAAAGAAAAGAATGGACATAATCAAAGGCATTATCGAGAAAAAGGTTGATGTTGTTGAAATCCAGACACAAGGAAAGCATTTCCTGTCGAGGATTTTCTCTGCTATTTATCTCGGAGACTGGGCTTCTTATTATCTTGCTGTTTATCATCGTGAAGACCCTGGGCCTGTTGATGTGATTCAGGACTTGAAGGCTAAGCTGATAAGATGAATTAAGAGAATGCCATCCAAAATAATAGACGGAAAATTAATAGCAAAAAAAATCAGGGAAGAGTTGAGGGAAAAGGTTAAAACCCTTGAGTTCAAGCCATGCATTGCATTTGTGCTTGTGGGAAATGAGCCTGCATCACAGATTTATGTTTCTAATAAAATAAAGGCATGCGAAGAAGTTGGATTCAAATCAAAGAAAATCCAGCTGGATGAAAGCATAGACGAGATTGAGCTGATGAAGGTTGTTGATGAATTAAATCAGGACAAAAAGGTTACTGCATTCATTGTCCAGCTTCCTCTACCTAAACATATAAACAGCAATCTGATTATTGACTGTATTCTTCCACATAAAGATGCTGACGGAATGACTCCACTGAATTTAGGAAATCTTGCTGTCGGGAATAATCTTATTGTGCCTGCAACACCAAAAGGAATCATCAGATTAATTGAATCAACAGGAATTTCTATCGAGGGAAAAAATGCTGCTGTTCTGGGAAGGAGCAATTCAGTCGGAAAGCCAGTTGCAATGCTTCTCCTGCAAAAAAATGCAACTGTAACAATATGCCATTCCAAGACGATAAATCTTGCTGAAATCACATCAAGGGCAGATATTCTTGTTGCTGCTATCGGCAAGCCGAGGTTTGTTACAAAAGACATGGTGAAGAAAGGAGCTGTTGTTATTGATGTTGGAATTAACCGCTTATCTGATGGAAAGCTCGTCGGAGATGTTGATTTTGATTCTGTTAAAAGCATTGCTGGATTTATCACGCCAGTTCCAGGAGGAGTTGGCC
>CAZXRI010000238.1:0-1685 GCA_964642765.1 uncultured Methanosarcinales archaeon
CAGCGAGGATTATCTGAAAGTAATCTGGGCAGGAGTAAGCCCACATGATAATGTCAATGAGCTTCAAAAGCAGGTAGAGGATTCCTTGATTGGTTTGTTTCCCAGAGATAAATTCCATCCGCACATTACTTTGGCAAGGGTTAAATATGTATTTGATAAAGAAAAGTTTGTTTCTCTTATGAAGTCAATTAAGGTGAATCCTATCTTTTTTTCAGTCGAGAAATTTGTTCTGTATAAAAGCACTCTTACAAGAGATGGTCCTGTTTATGAAGTTGTTAAGGTGTTTGAGATTGGATGGTATTAGGCAGTAAGAAAAATATTTATTCTCCAGAACAATATATTCAAAACACAATGCCTGCTTTAGCTCCATTACAAAGATTGTTGGATTCGAGTCATCATCAGCAAGAAGGTTTAAGTTCACTTCTTTTTATCGAGATACATGCTCCAGAAATTCATGATACAAATAATTACCAAGAATTTCTCGCAGGCTTAGAGCATGATTGGATAGTCGGATATAATATGAATGCTCATTATTTGCCAAGTATGGAATTTAATAGTCAACCGTATGGCTTTCATGGATACGTCGGCAGAAGGTATGTTAATCATGTAAACTTTATGAAATACGACGGAACTCTTACCGGTATTTCTGAGGACGATTATCGTGCAAAAAGAGGAGTTGTGTTATTTCTTCAGAACACTCCAGAGAATATTACTCTTGTAAATTTTGTAGCTGACAACTTTATCGAGTTTCTTAATACTCAAAGAATTGGGTATAACAAAATTTCCTATCACAAAAAAACCTGACCACCCTGAATAAACTTTCCAGCTTTATTTCCCGAGGAGAATTTGCACCTGTCCAGCTTGTGGAGAATACAGGCATTGCACCTGTTTGGGTTTGTTGTCGGCTCAGGTGTTATTTTTCCTTGAAAAAGGAGCATGATTCTGTTGAAGACTTCAAACAAATTTTTCTCGTTATCGTCTGAAAACATCTTTGTCCAAACTGTCCTGTCAAAATCCCTGTCTCTGATTACTGTGAATATCTTTTTGTTTACCTGCGGAAAATTTTTCCTGAACAAAATGCTGTAAGCCCACAACTGCCTTAATGTCCCTTGATATGGCTTTGCTTTTGGCTTGTCGTCTATGATATAGATATTATTTGCATCCACTCCTAACTCGTCTATCTTTCCTACAAGCAGAAAATCATCAAATTCAGACTGAAGACGGATTTCTTTTGTTATTGTGTATGATGTGCTTGCAAGAAAATCTTCCATTGTTGTTGGAGTTGCTACCTCGAGGAATTTTTCCTCTTTGAGCTCATGCTTTGCTGAGCCGACAACCATTGCCTTTGTCCTCGGTATGTATTCCTTGAGGACATACTGTCTGTGAAACTTGTATTCGCAATAGTCATGTGAGTTTAACCATGATGAGTTTATTTGTAAGCTTGGCATAAGAGATTTAGAATTAGGATTATTTTTTATATGTTGTGAATTGATTGAATGTGTTAAGTCAGGTTCTCAATAAATTTAATCTCTGCAGACGAGAAGAAACAAACTATCACTAAGGATTCCATCCGTTATCTAGGAAAATCTATCTATCCTGCTCTGCAGTATACTTAAAGTAGTGGATTTTTTTAAATACAAATATTCCATCAGTTTTTAACTGATGGTATAGACATACTGTCGAAC
>CAZXRI010000239.1:0-1652 GCA_964642765.1 uncultured Methanosarcinales archaeon
GTTTACTCAAATTTTTATTTTTTCATTGAAAAATTGATTTTTTCAAAGTTCTCTAATGCATTTTCTCACTTTTTGTTTTCTTTTTGGGATAAGAGAATTCGTCTTCGAGTCTTTAAGTGTAAGGATTATTTAAAAGTAAAGGAAGATTACCACAGGATTCGATATAACCTTTACATAAAATCCGAAAGCATCAAAACTCAACTAGATGATATTTACAGCTTTGTAAGACTCTATAGGTCTAATGTCATCAATTTCATACTACTTACAATAGCTCTTATCACTAATCCACCATTTAGGGGTTTTGTTCTTCCTGTGATATGTGCTTTATTTGCTGTTGGTTCATATCTTGCTTGGAGAAAACATCAGGTACGGCTTTACGAGCAGACTATATATGCAGATAAAGCTACTGAACGAGATTTTATAAGCTTCTATTCTCCACAAACAGAAAAAGCCTTAGCCGTTGCGTATTCAGCGCATTCTGGTCAGATACGGAAACTCGCACATAACGTACCTGCTTGTGTACATTTATATCACGTGGGAATAATTCTTGCAAGATCCGGATTTTCTGAGGAAGTAGTTACTGCAGGAATTTTGCATGATTTGCTTGAAGATACAAGTTGGACAGGAGAGCAGATTGAAACTGAATTTGGGATACGGATAGCATCTATTGTGCAGCAAGTTAGCGAAGATAAGAGCCTGGTGTGGGAAGAGAGAAAGCGGCAATATATTGAACGGATTAAGAATGCTGATACTGCTGTGAAGGCAGTTTCTGCTGTGGACAAAATTCATAATCTGTATAGTATTTACGATGCTCTCAAAGAAGGTGTTGATGTCTGGGGTAGATTTAAGAGGGGAAGGGCAGAGAGTTTGCGATTTTATAATGATGCTTTGCACGCAATCGGACATAATTGGAGTCATAAGTTACTTAATGAATATTCGTATATACTGAGGGCAGTAGAAGCCTTATAGGGATTTCTTCTCTCTCGTTATCCCCTCAATCTTCCCCAACAACCCCCTCTCATACTCACTCTTCCTCACCAACTCCCCAAAACTCGGACTATACTCCAAATTCTTCCGAATATGCTGCAAAAACATCGGCGTCCTCCTCTCCTCTGGAATTGTCTTTAAATACAAAACTATCGTCTCAAAACTCCTGTAATAAAACTCCACAGGCTTGTAATTCCTCTTCCACACATCAATCATCCTCTGCCCTGAATTTATCAGCGTGTGCATCCAGTGGGGCTCTTTCAGGTATTTCCAGATATGATTCTTCGCAGCTATCCTCCTTTTCCTGTTGATAGCCTCAATGTTCTGCAACAATAAGGGATGTAAAAAATCCTGACAGGGCCTGTCATAATCATTGATTTTCCAATAAAGCTGCTCTGGCGCAGGATCATTATAGGGGCAGCTTCCATCTGGATTCAGATACCTTTTGTCGTCTCTAATGTCGCACACAATGTCGCAGATCGAGCAGTTCTTTGCCTCCTCATAAGGCATCTGCCTGTAGCAGTCAGGATCTTCTGAGCGAGTCATCCATCTCCCATTCTGGTCTGCCAACTGCAAGTCTGGTGTTTCATAGGATTCTGTTCCAAGCGGGGTTTGATATTTCTCCGCTTCCTCAATCTGCAACAAGCTCGGCACCCAATATTTCT
>CAZXRI010000240.1:0-1647 GCA_964642765.1 uncultured Methanosarcinales archaeon
ATGCCAAAACTTCAATTATCGAGAGAAAACATGAATAATTCTTCAGGAGAATATTCGTTTGCAAAGCTCGGCAGATTGACAAAGCAGGAGATAGAGGCAATTCTTCCTCTGATTCAGAAAGCTATTGAGAAGATGTGATTAGAAATCCAGCAAAGTTTTTTGCTTCCCATAATTGTTTATTAAAGACATATTCTCTTTTAGTTTTACTGCTCCCAATCTTGTTGTGCTGTTGACATATTCCAAAGCATCTTTCATCGTCGGGAAAGTCTTTGGCTCTGAATTCATTGCTTTCCTTGTAAGCTCTCTGCATAGCCAGACACCTGTTGGAACATATTCCTCGTTTGCTTCCCTGAATACAAATGCTCCTGCCTGCTCTTCCTGCTCTCTTAATTTCTCAGCGATAATGTTTCTCTGGGCATAATAGCATCCGCCCATTTCTGAGTATTTCTGCCTGCCAAAGTATCTTTCATAGTCGGAAAACATGAATGTCCTGTTATCCATGAGGTTGATGAATGCCTCTATTGCCTCATACTGCCAGACCGTTGGCGTGAGAAGGATTGAGTAATTATTATGCAAGCCTTTGCTTTCATAAACACGGTATTCTTTTATGACATCATTTTCTTTGACATCCTGAAGGTGATTCTTTCCTAAAATATCGTCGGTGGCTGTTATTGACCATCTTGTTGGCACAAGTTTCCTGCTTCTTTTTATTCCGAATGAGCCGACTGAAAGGGCTTTTTGTATCGAGGTGAAGTTCAATCCTTTTTTGTTCAAATCAACAACTGCATTGTTTGCTTTCAAATCAGTATCGTAATATGCCTTTTCCAAGTCATGCTGCATTTTCTGGTTTTCTGTATCGAGAGATTTTAGTTGTGCAGACGGCCCAAACGGTGCATGCTCTTCTGAGAATGTGATCCCTCTCGGGATTTTGTCAAACTCTGCGTTGCTCTCTACGGATTTTTTTGCCAATGCTATTTCCTGCATCTGCTGGCTATATCTTGAGTTAACGTCAAAGACACTTACTGCTTTTTTGCATCTCAGCAGATTCAGGCGGAAGTTTATGATGTCCTCTTTCTTGTAATTCCCAAGCCAGCTTTCAGGCGAGTCGTATATCATGGATTCTGTTTCCTGCGAGAGCATTGGACCAACAAAGACTTTTGGATAGTTTTCCTGCCCGACAAATACACTTGGCGGAGAAGTCCCTTCAAATTCTGGCTTTTCTATTTTCAGTGAGGAATAAACCTTCTGTTCTGTAAGTTTCCTGAGGAATGCTTTTTTGCCGAGCATGATTATATTAGAAGCTTTTTGTATAAATATTCTGCGGTTTAAAATGTCCAGTGTGGTTGTGGGTGTTTTAGAGACGAGAGCCAGTGGACAATGGGGTTAAGTATTGCGAGAAGTAGATGTTTCCCAAAATTTTTTATTTTGTTGTAAATGCAAATAATTACGTCGTAAAAAATAATAATAACGGCGGGAGACGGTCAAAATCTTTGGGATTTTGCCCTATGCGACACCCCGCAGGGGGCATCCCCCGTCGCATCTCCGCCAGTATTATTTTTTACTCCTAACTCTTATTGCACTCCGTGCTTTACGTATTTGCCTGATGAACAAAAGAAAAAACTCTGCGCTTCGCTTGCCACGCTGCGC
>CAZXRI010000241.1:0-1643 GCA_964642765.1 uncultured Methanosarcinales archaeon
TACAAGTGATTCCTACTAAATTTATAAGAAATGTAAAATTTATCCCTTCTACGTTTGAAGAATATATAGCTGATTAAACTACCTTAACCCCTCTCAAAAACTCCAAATCATGACTAAATAATTGTCTAATATCATTCAATCCTAACTTAAACATTGCAATCCTGTCTATACCAATCCCCCATGCTAAGACGGAGATTTCTTTTCCGACAAGTGGTTTAACAAGTTCAGGACGGAAAATACCTGCTCCTCCTAATTCTATCCAGCCCAATTTAGGATGTTTTGCAAACAATTCTGCACTTGGTTCAGTAAATGGAAAATATCCAGGACGGATTCTTATCTCATCTGTTCCAGCAAATTCCTTAGCAAACATTTTCAGCAATCCTTTAAGATGCCTAAAATCCAAACCATCTTCGACGACAATCCCTTCTATCTGGTAAAAATCGCAGTTATGGGTTGCATCAATCACATCATACCTAAAGCATCTTGCAATTGAGAAATACTTTGCTGGAATCTTCAAATCCTTTGATGATAATTTTCTTGCAGAGCAAGCAGTTCCCTGTGTTCTCAATAAAGTTTTTTTAGTCATCTCCTCGGAAAACTTATACTGCCATCCTTTTGAGCCAGTATCAAATCCAGATTCATGGCTTGCCTTTACTTTCTTCATGATTTTATCGTCGAGAATTGCATGCTTTGGCTCTTTCACATAATAAGCATCATGAATATCTCTGGCAGAGTGAAACTGAGGCATGTATAAGGCATCCATGTTCCAGAAATTGCTCTCGACAATTGGGCCTGTCATTTCCTCAAATCCCAAAGCAAGAAACCTGTTGCGGACATCGTCGAGAAATGCACGGTAATGCTGTTTTCTTCCTCCGAAAATCTTCGGCACATTTATTTCTATATCAAATCTCCTGAATGGCTTTCCTTTCCATGAGCCAGATTTAATAACCTCAGGAGTAATCCTGTCAACAACATCTCCGACAGAGATTTTTGCCTTCAGCAATTCCTTTCCGAGATTTGTAAGAACAGGAGTTTTCTCTCGGTGAATCTCGACCTTGATTATTGCCTTTCTTTTTTTCAGGCTGTCAACAGCAAATTTCTCCTCGGGCAATAAAGATGCAGTATCAACAGGAAACTGTTTAGAGAGGAATTTCTCCTCGAGCATTCCTTTTTCGAGAATATTTTTTCCCTGCTCTGTTATTCCAACAACAAGCTCTTTTTCCTTTTCCAATTCAATTGCTAATCTGGATTTTAAGACGCCGAGACATGCAGAAAATTCTTCCTTTGTGATTTTTGCAGACTTTAAAATATCTGCCATTCCAAGCTTCTTGTCCTTTAATGCATTAAGAAATCTCTTTTCAGGCAAGCCATCTTTCTTATATTTAATCCCTAATTCCTCGAGAGTAACAAGCTCTTGGTAAGAATCCTTGAGATTGATTATGTTTTTATTCTGGAGCCATTGAAGAGCGCGCATTACCTCAACTTCCTGCAATCCTGAAAGTTTCACAATCTCGGAAAATTTCTGCGTTTTCCCAAGAAGAGGAAATGTTTTTCTCTCTAAAGGATGCAATGTTTCTGCAAGCTTTTGAAGGTCAGATGGATTCATATTGAGAAGAAAGAGGATGAGATTATTTAAATCTAAC
>CAZXRI010000242.1:0-1636 GCA_964642765.1 uncultured Methanosarcinales archaeon
CCAGGAGATAAGCTGTGCAGATGATTTTGATAATGATAAAGATGGATTGATTGACTGTACAGATGAGGATTGTTATGGAATAGGAGATTGTGCTTCTGGATGGAGTATTGGATGCTCTTCAACACCACAGGTTCAAACAATATATGGTGCTGGAATAAGGGTTGATTATTACGGTGTTATAAGGCAAGGAATTGATAATTGGAGATTAGAGTTTACTGATAATGATAATGCAATATTGCAGGATACAATTTTAATTGCTATTGGTGAAGGAGGTAATACTGGAAAGGCTATACCATTCAATCTTGCACTGGATGATATAATTATTTCAGGCAGTTCTGCAAATGATTTCAATGTTGAATACCAGCTGCAACAAGATGGAGAGTTTGTTTTGATGTTTACAAGCAATAGCAAGCCATTAGCTGATCTTGACCTTATAGTTGAGATGCCAAGTTTAAGCGGAATATTGGGAGGTGAAACAGTTGTTATAAGTTTAGGCGCTGCTGGACAAAGCACAAGCCCAGAAATTTTATTGGATATTTGGGAAGCAGAGAATCCTGCAGTGAATGAGATTGAGGTTGAGCATTCAGGAACTGTAGAGTATGGAGAAAATATTGGATTCAGGGGAGTAGCAGATGACGGCTTAAGTGGGAATTCTCCAATATGCAAATGTTATGCAAACATAGATGACAACCAATATGATGGCTTTACAAGCGACGGCACATGCAGATTTAGCCATGCTTTCACCAAAGATAATACTTATACTGTTTCAATGTATGCTATCGACAGACCAAGCAATGCAGGAAGCCCATTAACTCAACAATTTACGGTTGAAGTAATACCAAAAGATATAACATTGGATTATAAGCTGGGCAGAGCATTTTATAATTCTGCATTTATGCAGATAGATATAGGTAATTTTGAATTTGTTACTGGTATAGGGGATTCTTTTGATGCAAATTGTTTAATAGTTATTGAAAACAGCGCTGGAATTGAAGTGTATAGCGAGCCAATTGCTGCTGCTGTTGCAAACAACCAGGCTGTTTGTTCTGGAACAATAACATTGCCTGCTTTTGTTACAGCTGTGGATGATATGTATCTTGTCAAATCAAGAATAACTGATAGTGACGGTTATTTAATTGAATCTTCACGTAAGATATTCTATGTATGCAATGATTTAGGCTCTTCAGGAACAGGATGGACGTGTGCTAAAGCTGATTTGGACAATGACGGGGCTACTGAAGGAACTTATACAACTTTGTATGGTGATTCAATAGCCTGTGATAACTGCATTGATGTTTACAATTCAGATCAAAGTGATTCTAATGCTAATGGTGCAGGAGATTTATGTGATTTCGCTAATAATCCTCCAACACAAGACAATCCAATATTAAATTCCACTTACGGAACTAATTATACTGATGAGAACTTAACATGTTGGAATATATCAACATTTGATGCTGATGGTGATTCGGTTACTAATGTTATTAAATGGTACAAAGACAGTATTCAGCAGCCATTATTGGAAAATTTCTCTAATATCGGTTCTGGCAATACGTCAGTTGGTGAAGATTGGAGTTGCGAAATAACGCCCTTTGATGGGATTGATTATGGAGAAACTAAGTACAGTATGATCTTA
>CAZXRI010000243.1:0-1607 GCA_964642765.1 uncultured Methanosarcinales archaeon
ACATTATTCGGAGATGTTCAAATAATAAACATCATTCACTAAGATGACAATGTCTGCAAATAGTCAGATTTATATATTTCGCATTCATCTTATAAGAATCATGGTTACCGTCAGCCATATTGTCCGCAAGATTATTCAGTCAAAGCCTTACATAGAGGAGGCAATGAGAAGGGATTTGATTTCTTACGGCTCACTTGCCGAGCAGGTTATTGAGGAAGTTGAGAAAGAGCTTTCAAAAAAAGTCAAGCATTCTGCAATTGTTATGGCTCTTAGGAGATATTCCGACGAGCTGATAGAATCTTCCGACGATATTAAGCAGTTTGATTATTCCTCTGACATTGTCATTAAGACAAACCTTGCTGATATTGGCGTTATAAAGTCAAATTCATTGATGGCTGACCTGAAGAATCTTTATTCAATGGTTGATATTGAGAAAGGCGACACGCTGAACATAATCGCAGGAAATTATGAGGTCAGCATTATTATCAGCGAGAAGTATCTCGATAAGCTGTTGATATTCCTTAAGGGCGAGAAGATAATCAACAAGGAAATAAATCTGGTTGCTTTGAGCATCTCGTTTAAGGGAGATTTCTTTTATACGCCGGGAGTTATATTCAATGTGGTGAGAAGACTTGCATGGGAGAAAATAAATATTTACGAGATTGTTTCGACGATGACAGAGCTGACGATAATTCTCAACAAAAAGGATTCTATGAAGGCTTATAATGCTCTTCAGGATTTGTGCGGCGTGAATAAGAAAGGGAAATGAGCAGTAATAAACTTTATATACACACTAAACTTATCATGACTTTCAGCAACAACAGCGAGGTGCTCAGCAATGGCAGATGACAATTGCATTTTTATCGGTGTTAAGCCGTTCATGAATTATGTTACAGGCGTTGTGATGCAGTTTACAACAAAGAATGCTCCAGAGGTTGTTATTAAGGCAAGGGGCAAGTTCATCAATCGCGCTGTTGATGTTGCTGAGGTTGTCTCAAAGAGATTTCTCGACGGAACTGTTGTTGTTAAGGATATCAGGATTAACTCTGAAGGATTCCAGAATAAGGAAGGCAGGGATGTAAGGGTTTCGTCAATTGAGATTGTGCTTGGTAAGAAATAAGCATTATTATTTGATTCTAAGTTTTTTGTTGTATAGAATACTTTTTATACTAAATTCCTTATCTTCTCGGAAAGGGCCTATAGCATAACCTGGATCGTGCGACCGGCTTCGGACCGGTTGATGGGGGTTCAAATCCTCCTGGGCTCACTTTTTTGCATGCTGACGAGCAAGTGCGGCTTTATGTTCCATCAAAGAATGCAATGAGTTTTCTCCTCAGAGTTCAACACCAGTAATTAATTAGACGATTTGATAATATATTCAACAACAAGATAAATTTGATTATAATAAATTGTTGTTGAATACTACGAACGAAGTGAGTATGGTTTCTGCTTGCCTTCCTCTTTGCATATAGGCAAGCACGTGCGGCTTTATGTCCCATCAAAGAATGCAATGAGTTTTCTCCTCAGAGTTCAACACCAGTAATTGATTAGATGATTTGATAATTGTTTCTGCTTGCCTTCCTCTTTGCATATAGGCAAGCACGTGC
>CAZXRI010000244.1:0-1594 GCA_964642765.1 uncultured Methanosarcinales archaeon
AGAATTGTCGCAAATTCCAAGGAGAACATTGAGTGGGAAGATTCAATGCAGAGGATGAATGAGATGTCAACCAGCAAAAATACTCACTGGGTTATTCTGGATAACAAGACAGGAAAGAAAAACATGGAGAATGTTTATGATGTCAATCTTGGCGACATAAAAAAAATCCGCCTGATTAATCCGCTTGACTCAATGCACCCAATGCAGCATCCTATGCATCTTCACGGGCAAAGGTTTCTTGTTATCGAGGATAATGGCATCAGGAATCAAAACCTCGTCTGGAAAGATACTGTTCTAGTCAGAAAAGGAAGCACTGTTGATTTGCTTATGAACTTTTCAAATCCCGGAGAATGGATGATTCATTGTCATATTCCAGAGCATCTTGAATCAGGAATGATGTCCAAGTTTGTTGTGAGATAAAGTGAAATAAAAAGATTTATGGAGGTATCGTTATGAAAAAAGTAACTTATCTGGCCGTGTTTATGGTAATTATTTTTCTGGCTGGCTGCTCAAATGCAGCAAAAAAGTCAGATGAAAATTCAGGAGATGCACTTGCAAATATCAAGAAAGCAATGTGGGCATCTGTCGAGAGGCCAAACTCTCCTGCTCCTGAATTTTCGCTAAATGATATTAACGGAAATGTTATCCAAAGCACCCAGTTTAAAGGCAAGCCGTACATTGTTCAGGGTTTCACGTTTGGATGCAATTCATGCGAGCATGAGATAGCTGAACTGAATAAGGTTCATGCTGAATTCGGGGATAAAATAAATATAATTTCCCTTGATGTAAGCGGTGATGAGGATAACGCTGTCAGGGAAACAAAGCAAAAATACAATGGCGGAGACTGGATTTGGGCATCTGACACATCTGGATTAGGAGTAAAATTCGGGATGAAAAGCACAGAATCAACCTTCCTCGTTGATAAGTCAGGAATAATTGTATATGCTGACCATATTTTGTCTGATGCTGCACAGCTTTCAGAGGAAATAAAAAAGGTTGTTTGAATTAGTGAGGTTTTTAAGATGGAAAATTTAGGCATATATTCATTGGCATTTTCAGCAGGGTTAATCTCATTCATGAACCCATGCGGATTTGCAATGCTTCCTGCCTATATTATGAATTACCTTTCAAAGGATGAATCACCGTCGGGATTTAGGAGAATATTAAATGCAATCCCAATGGCATTATTTGTGAGCCTTGGATTTATTTCAGTGTTTGTTTCTTTTGGATTATTATTCAGCTATGTCAGCTCCCATCTGAAAAGATATGTGCCTATACTCAGCTTGTCAGTCGGAATAATCCTTGTAATTATCGGGATTATGATGCTCTTCGGATTTGATTTCTCAAGATTCTCTATCGGGCTTTCTAATCTTGGCGACAAACTAAGGAACAGAAAAAAGTCCAATAAAGAAGGAGTTATCGGATTTGTTTTGTTCGGAGTTGGCTATGCACTTGCATCCCTCAGCTGCACGCTTCCTATATTCATCATGCTCTTATCAAGTGCAATTACTCTCGGGAATTTTTTTGATTCAGTTATTGTCTTTATAATGTACAGCATTGGAATGAGCCTGTTCATGCTCGCTGTTACCATAAT
>CAZXRI010000245.1:0-287 GCA_964642765.1 uncultured Methanosarcinales archaeon
ATGTATGCAGAAGCGATGTATCAGACAAAAATAGATTCTTATCTCTGATGAATGAGACTCTTTTGGGAATTGACCTGAAGGCTCTTGGTCCAAAACAGGAAAAGATGATTTCATTCTTTGAAAACAAGGCAACTGCAATAATATTCATGCTTCCTGCATTAATATTTCTCATCGTTCTCATTTTCTGGATAGATGGGTGGGATGTGCTTGTCTGGGGCAAATCAATTAGTGCAATAATGATGAGATCAGGAATATTCATGATTATTTTTTTCCTATTCATCCAAGCA
>CAZXRI010000245.1:297-1541 GCA_964642765.1 uncultured Methanosarcinales archaeon
TATAATCCTGATACATCTTATGTGCTTGACACAATAGAATCCGGAAATCCACAATCAATCCTTCAAGGCGGTCTCTCGACACTGCTCCCGCTTTTTTTCATTGTACTCAAAGTAACTTTTCCTCTCAGTGTTTTTCTCATTGGAGTATGCATTGCAGTATCTGGTCTGCTATCTTATCTTGTTTTTAAGAAAATTCACGAGCGCATGAAACATCCTTATTCGTAGTATCCTGCATAAGAGCGTGATAATCGCGCGATTATTCGTTATATGATTATAATTCCATAAGTTTCTTAAATAAATCCGCATTTATTTATCAATTGTTAACTTTAAGGCATTATTGGGTACTATATTGAGGTGGTATATAATGGAAGAAGAACATGAAATAAAACATTCTGAAGAATCAAAACATTCTGAACACGCGTCTGGTCACAAACACACAGCAGAGTTATCAGGGTCGCATTCCAAGAAATGTGGCAGCGAATGCAAAAATCATTGTACAACAAATATCTTAATTGCAACTTCAGTCATTAATATTATGCTCCTTCTTGTGATATCGTTTCAGCTGGCTGCAATCAACAACGCGCTTGATACTTCAGGCAATCTTGCTGCTGACGGTACAGGAATAAAAATCACTGGAGAAAATAATGCAGGACAAAATGGACAGGGACAACAGGCAAATCAGGCACAACAACCAACTAATCCGACTAATGGCAAGACTGATATGGCTGCACTCATGGATGATGATGCAGTAAAAGGCTCAAGTGATGCAACAGTCACGATTGTTGAATTCAGTGACTATCAGTGCCCTTTCTGTGTGAGATTCTATAAGGAAACTTTGGGGCAGATAGATGATCAATACATCAAGACAGGAAAAGTCAAGATGATATATCGTGATTTTCCTCTAGGAATACATCAGTACGCACAAAAAGCTGCAGAAGCTGCAGAATGCGCCGGCGAGCAGAATAAATATTTTGAGATGCACAACAAGCTTTTTGATAAAGGAGTTGATGGCGGAGTTGCAGCATATAAGAAATACGCTGGCGAGCTAGGCCTTAACCAAGGGGATTTTGATTCTTGCATAGATTCAGGACAAATGGCAGAGGAAGTTGCAAAAGATATGCAAGACGGCCAGAGAGCAGGCATTACAGGCACGCCAGGATTTTTCATCAACGGCAAGCTTGTCAAAGGTGCACAGCCTTTCTCTGTATTCAAGACAGAGATTGATGCGGCTTTGAATGGATAAT
>CAZXRI010000246.1:0-1528 GCA_964642765.1 uncultured Methanosarcinales archaeon
CAGTTGCATTATTCCTGCAGAAAAATCCCGATTATACTGCCGAGCAGGTAAAGCAGGCTTTTGAGACAACCTCAACTGATTTGGGGGTTGCAGGAAAAGACACAAGCTACGGCTCAGGAATGATAAATCTCGCAAATCTTCTGAATTTTGATATAAGTTTGGTAATTGAGTATGATATTCATTTTCCGGCATTTGTCTATAAGTCAGAATTAATGAGGATAAATACAACCATTCTTGACAGCACTGCTACAATCAACTACATCAATGCTGCAATCACTTATCCTAATTCAACATCAATCACATTCCCATTGACAAAATCAGGATTAAGAGATTATTATCTCGATTTTTCAGACACATCTAAGGAAGGCAGATACTCTGTCACCATAACTGTCAATTATGCAAATAATTACACTTCCTCCAAGAACGGCCAGTTTGATGTGATATCAAAGCCTCAGGCTCTTGGAAGAATAAAAGAGGTTGCTTATGAGAAAAAAGTGATGGGCAATGGAGTTAAAAACGTTCTGGTTTATTTTGAAAATACAAACTCAACTCCCCTCAATACTTTAGTTGAACTGCAGATTGCAGGCCCAGGCTTTTCAGAAAAATATTTTACTGACAGAATAGAGGTTGCTCCTTTCTCAAGCCGCTTGTTTAATATAAGCTGGGATATCAACATTACTCCTGGAAATTACTCTTTAAATGTTTTTGCAGATTACGTTGAGGGATATGCATCCTACAGCGATTACTTCTTTGTGATTGATAATACTATGCCATTGATTAGGAACTTAACTTATCCACAGATTATTTCATCCAACAATCCTTTTGTTGTCAGCATCGCGGCATATGATGAAAGTCCTCTCAGCGGAGATATGCTGTTAAGAAAGCCTGACAACACAATTAGGAATATTACCTTAGCCTACCTTTATTCACTTCAGGATAAGTTTCTTTCATCAACATTCTCAGACACAACCTCTTTGGGAGATTACTCATTTAACCTTACAATCTGCGATGAATCAGATAATTGCGCTTATTCTGATAATTTTATTTTCAGTGTCTCTGACTGCAGCAAAGGAAGCAGGTTGCTAGTTGTGGAGGAGAATGGAGCATCAGGGGGCAATATTGCAGGCGTTTTGAATGATTCATACTGCGTTTCTGAATGGAATAAGGATGTAAGCGGAACTCCCGAGTTGAGCTATCTGAATAATTTTGATGCTGTGTTCTGGAGCGAGGGAAACAGCATCTCAAACATAAATGACAACGAGGCGGATATTCTAATAAATTATACCGGGCTTGGAGGCAGACTCTTTTTGGAAGGAGCAGACATAGCATCTAAGCACAGATATGACAGCTTCATGAGGAAGGTGGCCCACAGCACAGCAAAAGAAGATATATCAGTATCCCTTTTTACAAATGAGTCACTTTTGAATAAAACCATGCGACTGGTCATTCCTCATTTTGTTTCAAGTGGGCTTTCAAGCGAGCTGCATTTTGACTCTTCAAAATCTCCTTATCCTGATTCTGTCATTCC
>CAZXRI010000247.1:0-697 GCA_964642765.1 uncultured Methanosarcinales archaeon
TGTTCTTGCAGTTTTCCAGATAATTCAGGCAGTTGTTGTTGGAATTGCCGCAATAAGCCTTGTTGTCGGTGCAATTGGAATTACAAACACTATGTACACATCAGTTATCGAGAGGACAAAGGAGATTGGGATTATGAAGGCTATCGGAGCAACAAACAAGGATATTGCAATGATTTTCCTGTTTGAATCAGGAATTCTTGGATTGCTTGGAAGCCTGATGGGATTGCTTATAGGATTAGGAGGAGCAAAGCTTGTTGCCATGATTGCGCGCAGGCTTTTGGAAAGTGATTTATTCCAAGCAAATGTCCAGATAGAATTTCTCCTCGGAATAATTACATTCGGTTTTGTTCTTGGGTGTCTTGCTGGCGTTCTTCCTGCAATGCAGGCATCTAAGCAAAAGCCTGTTGACTCTCTTAGGTATGAATAATGCCGAGATAAAAACATATTTATACTCTCATCAGAATACACAATTCATGATGTCCTTCCAGAAAGTCCTCTCAGAAATAAAGCCCACAAAAGAGGAAGAAGAAAAACTCAGGCAAGCATCAGAGGAATTCATCATCAGGCTGAACTCTTCCCTAAAAGATGCAAAGGCAATTGTTTCAGGCTCAGCAGCAAAGCACACATGGCTCAAGAACAAATACGACATAGACATATTCGTCATATTCAATTACAGGAAATATTCAGGCAAAAGCGA
>CAZXRI010000247.1:707-1510 GCA_964642765.1 uncultured Methanosarcinales archaeon
TACTTGGAAAAAGCATTAGCTCCAAATTCCGGAAATCAGAACGCCTTCATGGCTCGAGAGATTATTTCAGGGTTAAATTTAATGGATTTGAATTTGAAATCATACCAGTTCTCGACATAAAAAACTCGTCGCAGGCAAAGAACATAACCGATGTCAGCCCGCTTCATGCAAAATGGGTAAGCAGGCACACTAAACTTGCTGACGACATACGCCTGCTAAAACAATTCTGCAAATCATCAGGAGTTTATGGAGCAGAAAGCTATATTCGGGGATTTTCAGGATATATCTGCGAGATACTTGTAATCAAATACAGCAGTTTCCTCAGCACCATCAGGTCAGCATCAAAATGGGATGAAAAAGAAAAGACTATTCTCGACGTGGAAAAGCATTACAAGGGAAAAAATCCTCTTGCTTATCTTAATGAATCCAAAACAATCTCGCCAATCATAATCATTGACCCTGTGCAGAAAGAAAGAAATGCAGCAGCAGCAATAAGCGAGGAAAAATATAAGTTGTTCATTTCACAATGCAAAAAATTCCTCAAAAATCCGTCGGAAAAATTCTTCGCAATAAAACAATTTAGCACAGATGAAGTTATAAAATCAGCAGAGAAAAATCCTGTAATCCTGTTCACGATAAATCCTCTCGACGGAAAAATAGATGTAATCGGAAGCAAGCTCCTCAAGGCTTACGAGCATATATCACAAAAATTTGCAGAGCAGGACTTCAAGATAAAAAAGAAAGGCTGGAGCTGGAATAAGAATGAGGATGCGATATTTTATTTCATATTTGACAGCAAGCCT
>CAZXRI010000248.1:0-1508 GCA_964642765.1 uncultured Methanosarcinales archaeon
CTTAATCTTGCTGCAAACATTTTTGCTCTTGCACTTTCCCAAAGAGGATTCAAAATATTCTCGGCAAGAATTGAATATCCTGACGAGAAAATTGGCACAATTAAAATCCCAAATCCTGAGAATGAGGACTTTTCCTTTGACAAAAATTACATCAAAAAGATTCTCGGCTTGGATTTAAAGGAAACAGAAATCAAATCTCTCCTCGAAAAATTCAGGTATGATTACATGTCAGGAAAATCAGCAAAGGTTATCATCCCATTTTACAGGGCAGATATTATGCATTCTGCTGACATTGTCGAGGACATTGGAATTGCTTTTGGATATGACAATGTGAAAGAAATCCCGCTTGCAACTTACACAGTCGGGAAAACATTTTCTCGTGTTGAAAAAATAAATAAAATCCGTGAGATTATCGTCGGGCTTGGGTATAATGAGATAATGAGCGCAATTCTCTCAAACAAAAACCTCCTCTATGACAAGATGAACTACAAGGATTTCGGTACTGTTGAAATCGAACAATATATGTCTGATACATTCTCAGTTGTAAGGACATGGATTATTCCTGTTCTGATGGACTGCCTCTCGAAAAACCAGCATATTCCCCAGCCTCACAAAATTTTCGAGCAGGGGCTTGTTGTAATGAGAAAAGGCTCTGAGGTTTATGAGATTGAAAGGCTTGCTGTTTTGTCATCACATGAAAAAGCAGACTTTACAGAGATGAAACAAGTTCTTGATTATCTTTTCAGATGTGTTGGAGCAGAATATAAAATTGAGGAAACAGAGCATAGTTCATTTATTTCCGGAAGATGTGGAAAAATTCTCGCCAATGGAAAACTGATTGGATTTATCGGAGAGATTCATCCTCAGGTTCTTGAGAATTTTAAGATTGAAACTCCTGTTGTTGGGATGGAAGTGGATTGGGATATTTTGAAGGAAAGAAAATAAAGCACGCTCGGAAGTTACTCTTTCTAATCATTGCTTTCGCTCATTGGGTGTTCACTTCACTCATAGCGTGCAAATGTTAGAATGATGCAGGCTATTAAATAAATATCGCTACATTCCACAGAATATTTTATATATAAGAGAAAGGACAAATCCATATATTAGCAGATATTAAAAAAGAGGCTAACCAAATGGCTCAAATCCCTCAGGGAATACCAACACAGAGAAATCCTCCTCCTAATATGCCGCCAAACTTACAGAATCCACCTGCCCAGAAAAATAACTTCAGGAAACTGATGCAGCTCAAACTTCTCCAGATAAGAAATAATCTTGCAGAGTCAAGAGAAAATATCAGGCAGAGATGGGAGCAAAGAAGAGAGCAGAGAAAGCAAAACAACGAGCAGAAAAGAAGTGATAAAGCACAAAACAGGCAGATGTCAGATGCCATTCAATCATCATCCTCATCCTATGATGAAACTAAATTAGGAGGCTTTCTCAGAATAGGCGGTGCATTGATGTGGATTCTTGATGTATTTATGTTTGTTGCAGGATTCATGCAGAAATTA